>VBBH01000009.1 GCA_005888695.1 Candidatus Bathyarchaeota archaeon | reverse complement strand
ATTCAGTATAGACTTGCCCAGTTCTTTGTGCTTGGCAAGGAACTCTCTCGTTCTCGGCTTCCGCGACCCCCAAGACTTGCCAATCGATTCTGGATATCGCTTCATCATCGAAAAGTAAAGTGGATAGTCTTCGGTAAGCACAATCGAGGCTGCGAGGTTGACCCAATGTAGGAACAGTCTCTTCTCGTCCCACAGTAGTTTTTCGAGATCCGACAGCCGAAAATCGCCTAGCCTGTTCCAAAGGGACAGCACGTGCGACGGCGCGACTACCGCTATTGGGTCCCATTGAACAAAGGTTAGGTCGCGCACTACTGACAGGATATCTTTGCCTGTTGCCTTCGACCGCAACTTGCCGGCGAGATGCTGGTTCGTGACCGGAAGTCGTCTTGCGGCTTGTGCAGAAGCCGTCATGGTCGCTTTGTCCAAGTGATTTGATGTCTCGATGCCCGAGTATCTCGGGTTGCACTGATAATGTTTCTAGCTTAAGGATCGGCTATGACGATGCCGGAATGAAGAAAAGGCATATGACTCGGTATACAGAGTGAATGTGCTTCTCTTGATGGAACGGTCTCGTTTTTACAAATCGCCTGGGACGTAGACTAGTTCGAGCTTTATCCGGTCGGGATCCTCAAAGTAGACTGCGTAGTAGCCCGGATCATAATCCTGCCACTCCTTAGGCCCGCCGTACAGTGTCGGGATCTTCTTGGGAAGAAGATAGTTGCGATAGAGCTCGTCGACCGCTTCGCGGCTTGATGCTCGGAAGGCAATATGGTTGAGACCGACACGTTTCCGATGATAGCCCTCGGCGAGGAACCTCTTGGGACACTGGGCAACGATTATTCTGGTCCCCTCCTTCTGCCATTCCACCATTCCCTCCATTTCGAATACCTTGGTAAAGCCGAGTCGGCCCAGCAGCTCGCCGTAGAACTTTGCAGATTTCTGAATATTCGAGACCTGGATCTGGAAGTGGTGAACCGGATGCTTGAACTTATTTTCCAAGACTGGACCAGACCACTTCTTGTAGAGTCACCTTAGCCGCTGAGTTCTTCCAATGTCTCTTCGTGAGCCCTATCCGGCTCAATGGACAAATTCCAACTTGATTCTATCAGGGTCCTCGAAATAGACAGCATAGTAGCCCTTCCGATACTCAGGATATTCTTTCGGCCCACCATAGAGCACCTTGACGTTCCTCGGAACAAGAAACTCGCTGTGAAGTCTGTCCACATCTGCGTTCGATTTCGCCTGGAAGGCAATGTGGTTCAATCCCACCTGTCTCCGATGGAATCCTGAATCCTTGTAGCGCTCCAAGTAGGTCACGAAAATCTTGGCTTCGCCATTACTCCATCCAGCAAAATCCTTCTCATCCAGGATTCGCTTGTAGCCCACCCAGCTCAGAAAATCTTGGTAGAAAGCCTTCGACCTTTCGAAGTTTGAGACGTTGATTTCTACATGCTGAATATTGCCCTGCTTCGACACCATGGACTAGTCGTCACCTGTCAATCGGAAGTCTGCGTTAAGATATTTTTGCCAAAAATACCTCGTCACGACATACGTGAAGCCCCAAAGATGGATTTACTCTCTCCAAACTGAGGGAAGAACCGGCTTTAAATTGAGGCTTGGGGGCCGTTGAGCCAAGTGCCAAGCGTCATCAATCGATCAGATGAATCGAACGTCGCTTTAGGGGTCGCTCTCCCGCAATATGGAACGATTGCTTCCCCTAAGATAATCCTACTCGTGGCGGAGGAAGCTGAGAAGATGGGGCTGGCTTCTTTGTGGGTTAGCGACAGGATGCTTCTCCCAACTAAGCCGAAGGATACATTTGATGGCGATCCCTGGCCCGAGATTTTCGCGACAGTTTATGATCCAATTGAGATGCTAACCTATGTTGCGGCGAGGACGACGAAGGTTAAGCTCGGCACAAGCGTGCTGAGCGCTCTCTTCCAGAATCCCGTGACCCTCGCCCGGCGATTCGCAACACTAGACAATCTGAGCAATGGGAGAGCAATTGCCGGCATCGGCCAGGCCGATTTTAGAGACGAGTTTGAAGCTGCCAACGTCCCGATAAAAAGGCGTGGAAGAGGATTCGAAGAATTTGTCAAAGCAATGCGCGCCGTCTGGGGGCCAGACCCGGTCAGCTTCACTGGAGACTTCTATAATATCCCAGAATCAAGAATCGGGCCGAAACCCGTCCAGTCTGGGGGCATTCCCCTGTTACTGGGTGCTTTCGCTCCAGCGTCAATGGAGCGGGCTGCAAGGCTTGCGGACGGGATCATGCCGGCTGCGGGAAGAAGCGCCACGATTGAGAAGTTGAGTCAAACCATCAATAACTTTCAGGATATGGTTCGTAGAGCAGGTCGTAACCCTGAAGAGATGAAGTGGATCTTGAGAGTCCACAATCCCTTATACGAAGAGAAAGCTACGGAGCCCCGAGCGTTATTGGGGGGTACGCCTCAACAGGCAGCAGGAGATTTTCCTAGAGTCAAGGAGCTGGGCATTGATCATGTGTTCTATGACAAGAATCATCCGGCCCATGTTCCAATAGACACTCAACTAGTGCTGCTTAGAAGGCTCGTGCGGCTGATCAAGAACAATTGAGCAACATTCTAGAGAGGTCTCCGCCTCCCTTCGACAAGCGCATCACATACGGTCCGAATCCTCAGCACTTTGCAGAAATCCGTTTTCCAAAAGAACGCGGACCCTTCCCGCTACTGTTGATGATTCATGGTGGTTTTTGGCAGTCAGCTTACGATCTGCAACACACTGGACCCCTCTGCGCAGACCTGACAGGTAGGGGAATCGTCACATGCAATATTGCCTCGCACTCTGGCTCGTCAGTCGACACAAAATATTGAAGACTTCACCTCTCTATGAAAAGCGAGAGTCACGGATTGTTAACGCGATCTCTCTGGCCGGAGTGTCTGATCTTCGTTCGGCTTGGAAGGAAAAGTTGGGACATGGAATTGTGACAAGACTCATTGGTGGACCTCCGGATCAATATCCGGACCGATACGACGCGGGAAGCCCTATCGAGCTCCTGCCCAATGGAGCAAGACAAGTCCTGATTCATGGAACTCTCGATAACACAGTCCCCGTGTCACAGTCTGAACAATATGTGCGAAGGGCCACGGAATCAGGGGACAGATGCAGTCTGGTCAAACTCGAGGGCACAGGCCACTTCGAGCTGATCGACCCTGAGTCGGACGCCTGGTCTAGCGTCCTCACAGCAGTAGAGACGATGCTGGACGTTAATCGCTCTCGGTCGTCCTAGCCCGTCTTCGAGAATCTACCAAGCTGATCAAGACCTAGGAACGCGCTTTAGGAAGACGCTGATTTTTCCTGGCGATGTTGCGCTTCAAGTCTGAATGTAATGTTCTATCCCATATTTCATACGTTATGACACCGAGGTCCCCGAAAGCTGGATCTGATGAACAAATTCAAAGCCATGACGAAACTTCACAGGCAATCTGATCGCTTGATCGACAGTGCTACTTCTGCCACGCTTTCGAAGGGCGATGCGAAGTTCGTTAATGAGTTTCTCCTCTTAGAACGAACAGAACAACTTTCGATCATCCGATTTGGGATTCGCGAGATTCATCCTCAGTCTGAGGAGCCGGAGATTGCTGAAGCCTCAAGTCAAATCCTTTTCAAGATTCAAATTAGACCGCATGATGCGACCTCATTCGGTATGGGAACTCCTCCGTCTCAACGCAGGCTTTCTGGTCGGAGGTTTTGGCGATGAGTGAGCAAGAGGACTACAAGGCCTCGAAAGCTCGATTATCCTAGGTTGCTATCTGGGCTTGTAGCTTGACTAGCGTGCCCCATGGACAGCGGGACTATAGCCTGTAGGGGTCAGCGTGCGATCCTCAATCTCGCCCACGAGGACGCCGTGCTGCGCATTCGTGACCTTCTTGATCTTCTTCCACGCCTCATTATTCTTGAACTTGTCCCATGCGTGTCTCATCGTCTCTTCATCAGGCCAGGCGAGTAGGTAGACGAACTCTGTCCTGTCTCCCACCTTTGATTCCCACATGCCGAGGATGTTGAACCCGTAGGATCGCATGATTCGCCACGCGTGGTCGCGGAACCTGTCGTGAAACGCTTTCTTGTTCAGGTCGAAAATCTCATAGATCCTAAGCTGATGAATCATGTCTCTCATCTCAATGATCAGTCATGATGGGCGATCTCTTTTCTGTTACGATATGGAAGCCTCCTATCTATTAGCGAGGAATCACAAAGTGAAGTTTAGCATTGAACTTCCGGTCCAGTTCAGGGACATCGACGTAATGGGACATGTCAACAACGCAACGTACCTCCAGTACATGGAGACTGCGCGTGTCGAGCTTGCAAGACGCTTCGGACAGCTGACAGATGGGATCCGTCCCGGCTTCATCGTCGCCTCTGCTCGCTGCGATTTCAAGAAGCCGATCAGAGACGAGCATCGAATAACTGTCTCAGTGTGGGTGAGCCGAATAGGAGATCACTCATGGGACCTCGATTACTCCATCCATGGACCTAGGGGAGTAGAATACGCAATCGGCCGGACTACACAAGTGGCTTATGACTACAAATCTAGATCGGCGGTTCAAATCTCCGGGAGGGTCAAGAGAGAACTAACGAAGCGTCTCGGAACGCCTGTCAAGTTTAGAGAAGTATAACTGCTGCTTCTCTTGGTGGAACGGTAGCACTCGTCTTTGACTCTAGCCCCGGAAACAATACAGAAGAAACCAAGCCGTCTCCGTTTCTGGAATGGCGATCGTGTTAGGGTTCACACTTTTTGGAACTCGTTGGCAAATAATGTTGCGAGTCCCTTCGTCGGGTTCAACGTTACCTCGTCAGGGGCCAGCGACCTGCTCATTGGATACGTGCAAGCCGTCAACTCGCTCGCGTCTGGCATATCACAGCTCGTTGGAGGAAGGATTGCGGACAAGACAGGGAAACGTGTCAGGATCACTATTCTCTTCAGTATCGTGACTGGGATTCTCTGGCTTGGTAGTGCGTTCTTTCAGAGCCCGACTTTCTTGGCCGTGACTTTTACGATCATCACATTGTCCATTGGGCTCTACACGGCGGGATGGACATCCATAGTTGGCGAGGCGTCGGAGGGTACGGGCAAGGGTATCTTCCTGGCCGGTTTTGCAAAGATAGCCAGTATTGGTGGGCTCCTCGCTCTGGCACTGACTACGTTGCTGACCGCGTTGTATCCGTCGTATGCGATGTTGTATCTTCTCTCGGGCGGCTTTTTCATCCTCTCTGCGTTCGTTCTCAAAGGTCAGAAAGAACAGAGTGTCGAACGGAAGATTTCGTCGAGCAGTTTCCGAACGATCGATGGTTTGGGAAGGTTCTATCTTGTGAGCGGATTCTACGGGGTCTTCTGGGGCTTTGCCTGGCCATTGTTCACAATTACGACGGTCAAGATTGTCCGGATGGATCTGTTCCAGTATAGTCTCGCACAGATGATCGCTGTCGGCTCGACAATTGCATTCCAGCCCCTGGTCGGAAGACTGGTCGACAATCACCGGAGGGGGGGTGTCTTCTGGGGACGGATGGGACTCGTGATCTATCCGTTAGCATACATGCTAATGTCGGCTCCATGGCATCTGTACGTGCTTAACGTGGTCTCCGGCCTGACCAATAGTCTGCTCAACATCGCTTTCATAGCGTATCTGTATGATATCTCGCCTGCGGGAGAGCGGGGAAGGTTCACTGCGGAATTCGGGCTCGTACAAGGATTTACCACAATGGCCGGTTCATTATTGGCGGCCTCTGCATTGACCGTTCTCACCGTGAGTATGTCGCTTTGGTGGTCGCTGGCATGGCTTTACCTGATCGCGGCTGCTGGCCGAACAATAGCAGCTTTTCTCCACCTGAAACTCCCGTACAATGGCAAGGCTACTCGGACGTCAGTTTTCAGCTAATTATGCAGCCCTTGACTCTTCGTTACAGAAGTTCAATCTCTTACACATACCCGTCTCCCGTTTCGGACTGTTAACATTGAGTAATGGTGTAGCCAGACGAACAGTTGAGACGGGACAAGTCCTACCGGATGAAATCCTGGCGAATAATGATCCGTCGTGCGGATTGTGCGGGCACTCGGCCATGCATCATCCAACTGGCAAGGGCACGTCCTGTACAGGCCGGACCAATCACAAAAAGTGCAAGTGTCCCTTGACAGTTTCCGAGGTCAAACTGGGAACAATGCCCTTCTAGCGCTGAGAGGCATCGAGGACCATCCTAGTTGACCGATGGCCAAAGGGCGCTGGGTCCAGGCGACAGATCATCGCCTGGAAACTCTTGAGTGCTCCTTTGTCTTACGTCTTTAGGGGATCGAGGTAGCCATTCGCGATGTAGTTGCCCGGTCCATCTGTGTAAATGTCGAACATTAGATGTTGTCCACCGTTCTGATAGTGAATCGATGTTATTGGCACCCAAAGCTGGGACAAGGCATCGAATAGCAGGTACCCCACTTTGAGGTCAGTCACTCCCATTAATGTCACTGTTCCGTCAGGCAGGCGGACGTAGAGTTTCTGTGCAGGGTTTTGGTCGACGATCAATGGTTTTCCTGTGCCTGTCGAAATGATCATTTGATTGTAGCATTCGACTGTGACGAATTTCGTGATTGTGGTCACTACGTACTGGTGAGTCGCCATGTCGTACGAGAGGAGTTTCATTCCGACCTGCAGACCCTGCACTGGAACTTGGCTTCCGTCTGCGAGAGTGATCAATGTTCCGGCTGCGACACTCCCACCACCCCCACCACCCCCACCACCACCGGGTGGCGGAGCCACGACGGTCACGGTGAAGGTCAATTGCTTGTCATAAGTGTGAACTGATACACCACTAATTGCTACCGTAACTTGATAGTTCCCGAGGGCGCAGCTTGAGGACGCGGCGATCGGCAATAATGGAAAGTCATACCCCCCTATGGGGCCGATGCTGAAATATTGGGGATTGGGCGGAGAAACGGTCAGACAGCTCGGGACTGTTACGGGGACAATCGTCGCACTTGTCAATGGAATATTGTATTCAGAGAATATCTGTAGGTAGATCCCACTACTGCTTCCTTGTGTAACCGTGAGAGGGTTATAGAAGTAGGTCACATTATAGCCGTTGACAACCAATTGAATAGTCAATGATCGAGTGATCGTTCCATCGCTGGCAGTTATCATCAGGCTTGTGGCTCCAGAACCAGAGCCTGTCGACGTAATCGGCCATGTGACAGAGAAGCTTCCACCCGTGTAGATCGTGGCGTTTGCATATTTCAGCTGGAGATTCGAGGAGGCATCTGTTTGGGTCCAGAAGATTCCAAGAGTGTTGCTTGATGTGTTTACCTGGCCACTCTTGTAGAAGCTGCCGATATACATGCTTGAAGTGGCTCCAATAGTCGAGTAGAGAACGGTCCTGCCGCTCCATGCTCCGGGCTCACCGGAATATTCCCAAATCTGGTTGGTAGCGTAGCTATAGTAGAGGATGTACCATGTCCTGTGAAGAGAGTCGTAGCTAGTACTCCAGCGGGGATTGGAGTTTGTATCAGCAGTGAAGATCGTTTGTGGCGTGCCCCAGGAGTTGTTTCGGATGGCGAACTGTATCTTCTGGCTTGTTCGTTCTTGCCATATGGCGTATACTGTACTGTTGCCCGTGCTGAAGCCAAAGGCCGTTTGTTGAACGTAGGTGTTGTTGGGCGTAACTGTTTCCTGATTACCCCACGAACCGCTACTCCAGGCTCTTCCGTTGAGTCCACCCCAGAAAGGCCAGTAGAGAATGTACATCTGCCCGTTAGGCAGTGGTACCAATGAAAATCGCCAATCATCATTACTGTTGATCAACAGGGTCTCCTGTTGCCACGTAGTATAATCGAGTCCGTTCGAGTGGATGACATAGGGAAGCCCGCTGCCATATGCACTGGTAACTCTGTTGTAGGCCACAAAGATCTGGCCAGTTGTGCTGATCCTCATCGAGGATGCGTACCAGAAGATGCCTGACGTTGCCGCCTTCACCGTCTTCTCAGTTTGCCATGCAATCGTTCCGTCCGTGTGAAGAGCCCCGATCCCAAGCTTGAGCGCTTTTCCAGACTGCCCATCGGTACCATCGTAGCGGACGTAGAATACCGCGGTACCATTAGTGACCACGGAGGGCATGGATCCTGTGACTAGTCCAGTGTTGTAAATCGACCAAGTTGCTCCATTTGTGCTGGTTGCATAGTAGAGGCAGTTCGTCGTAGTGCCTGAGCATGTTCCATAGTAGATGAAGAACAGCCAGTCTCTTCCTTGAGCATAGAATCCCTGACCGTTCCAGGGAAATGAAAACGATTGTACCTGAACATTGATGTTCGACACTACCCCCGCCGCCGAATTTACATCGGGTTTCGATGACATGAAAGATGCTGGGACCGTGGTGCTGAAACAACAGTTGTTGGGTCCCCAGGAAACTGTTTGGGTTAGGATACTTCCGGGATAATTATTATTGTTTGAATAGGTGACATTATACTTTAGAGTATACTGGCCGCCTATCCCAACAGTCGAAGACCCTATCTGGCTGTAGATACCGAAGTCAGTGACGTTTACGACGAGACTTGCCGACCTTGAGAAACCTGCGACACTATCGTATCCTGTCACTGCAGTATTGTACTGAGTTGCAAAACAATTAGGTCCCATCGTCAAAGTGAGGATGGTCGAGTCTGATCCCCCGGACGCTAACGTAAGCGTTGGTTTCGCGAAGCTCCAGGTCGCGCACGCGGTAGACGTTTCGCCTAGCGTGATTGTTCCAGTGTAGCCGTTCATACTAGTTGCTTGAACAGTGAGGGTTGCAGATCTACCGTCTGGGATGCTGATCGCGGTCGGGGTCACGGTCAGTATGAAATCTCGAATATTGTAAGTGACCTGGGTAGTATGTGACGTCGTTCCGTAGGTCCCTGTCACTGTGACAATGTAACTGCCTGCGATCGACCCATTGCAGTTCATAGTCGAGGTTCCCGAACCGGTTATGCTAGTTGGATTGAACGAGCAGTATAGCCCAGTGGAAGGCGAGACTGAGGCACCGAGAGTCACTGTTCCGATGAATTGTGGGTTAAGGCTGATTGTCGAGCCTCCGTTCACTCCCGCAACCATAGATAGCGATGTAGGATTGGCCGAGAGGCCAAAGTCCTGGACGTACACCGTGAAAGTTGTGCTGTGTGAAAGCGATCCGCTAGTCGCGGTGACCGTAACTTGGTAGGTTCCCCCGGTGCCGCTACATGAAAGAGTCGAGGTCCCACTGCTACCGCTGATGCTGGTCTGGCTCAACGAGCATGTCAACCCGGATGGCGATACGACGACCGAGAGGGATACTGTGCCCGTGTAACC
Source organism: Candidatus Bathyarchaeota archaeon (assembly GCA_005888695.1). The sequence continues at coordinate 3,471 of VBBH01000009.1, read as the reverse complement.
GTACAATGGTGAGATCGTGATTGTAGAGGAGGCTGTCGTGCCTGCCAAGACGGTTGCTGAGGTGGGGCTGGTCGTGATTGTAAAGTCCTGGAAGTTTAAGGGTGCATATGTGAACGCCGAAGTCGACCCGCTTGTCCCCGTCGCGTTGACAGTGTAGACCCCCGCAGGAGCACTGCATGAGAAAGTTGAGGTGGCGGAGGTGACGGTCGAGGTTAAGCTCACCGACGAGGGATTGGGCGAAGAACATGTTAGGCCAGGCGGAGACTTGTTCGTCAGGGAGACGGTCCCAGCAAAACCATACAGGCCTTTCACTGTTTCCGTCAGCTGGACGCTAGAACCGGACGTTGTTACCACTGGGTAGGGCGTCGTGGACAATGCAATGGTTGGAGGTGGATTGAGCACTGACAGGATGGCGTTGCGAGTCTGCCCGCCGCTGCTGGCGATAATTGTGACTGTTGCCGGATCGGGGCTGGGCTGCGTCGTCACGGAAATTGTGAGCGTGGATGTGCCTGACCCGCCTGTGATGACGTTTGTTGAAAAGCCCGTGGTGATTCCACCAGGCGCACTAATTGCAAGGCTCACAGTACCTGTGAACCCATTGAATGAAGAAACGGTGACTGTCGTGGTTCTCGATGTGCCTGGTGGAACAGTCAAGAAGGATGGACTTACAGATACCTGGAAGTCTTGGACAGTTGCTGTTATTGGAATAGTAAACGAGATTCCCTGGCTAGTCCCTGTAATACTTACAGTATACGCGCCAGCAGGTGTGCTGGAGGAGTCAGATATTGTTACAACTCGCGAGTCAGAGCCTCCTGCTGACAATGTCGAAGTAGTTGTCGGGTAGGTATAGGTCACCTGTAGGGGAAGCCAGTCCAAATGGGCAGTAGAGTAACCCAGGTTTGCGATGAACATTATCTGGAGGCTTGCGAGATTGCTGCTTGTCCAGCTCGTCTGAGCACTCGTAATGTCTATCGTCTCAGTGGTGTCACTCGAACGGTTCAGAAAGCTCGATGTACAACCGTACGTAGGATCTGCAACGCATGGGTACCCGATATAGACCGAAGATGCGGGCCTACATCCGCTACAATTGCTGTAATCTTCAAAATGCTTTACGAGAACCTTAACGCTGGTTATTGATGCGCCAGCTGGCAAAGTTGGCGAGTACCCGTACTTAGCCAACGTCTGGGAAAGGCCGCAGCTATTGAAGGGATAGAAGTCCGCATAAACTGAATCGCTAGCGAATGCATAACTTGGGTTTACGGGGCAGTTTTGCGTCGAGACCACGCTGGTGGGACTGAAGACGGCTGTCGCGGTCGCGGTGACGGTGCTAATGGACACTGTTGGCGCATTAGCTACCGCTGGAGTAACAGAGGTTGAAAGCGTCACTTGACCTGAAAAATCTGTTGGACTCGACAAGGTCAAGGATGAGGTCGCAGTCGATCCCGTTCCAACAAGGCCGAGATCCACACTACTAGGGCTTCCAGACATCGCGAAACTTCCTGACAACCTGAAAGTATAGGATCCACCTGGACTGCCTACAAGACTGACCTTTGCCGAATAACAACAGGTGGACGAGCTCGTTGCCGTAAAGGCAACACCACTGGTTGCCCCGCGGCCCGCGTCTTGCGTCTGAATCCAGTTCTGGGAAGTGTCATAGATGCTCAGACTCACTTCCTCATTAGGACGGGGCGTCACGGAGAAGGAGATCCTTTCATTCTGGAAGCTAGCCTGAAACAAATAGACATCGGCTGTATCGATGCCATAAAGGAACCCGGAAAACGATCCGTGACCAACGGTACCCGGTGTACCCCCGTCCTTCAATAAGGAATCCGCAGCGTCCCCGCCGTCCGAAGGATCGTTCTCATAGACGTAGTTGAAAGAATAAGCCGGAAGGGACACGGTGTCTATGGTTGCGCAGGTAATCCCAGCGTACACCTGTGACCCAGTATCCCTATCTATGACAGTGGCTTGATTGCACAGGCCCATTTCCACCTTCGTTGAAATGGAGATACTGTACACATCTGGAGTCGCGAATGTCGGAACTAATCTTATTCTGAGCGCCTTATCATACTGAGGCGATACAACGTTACCGCAATTATTGGTCAACCCTATCGTGCAGAAGTTCGGGTAGTTCGTCCAGTGGGCTATGAGAGTGTTAGAGGAAAACGTATATCCGTTCTGTATCGGGTTCGAGAACTTTAGCGTTGGAGGCAAGTCAATGCCAAGGAGACCTTGCATGTAGCTAATCGTGTCAGACAGCAGACCAGCGTAGTCAGGGATGAGGTTCGTCTGATACGGTGTTTCCCAAACATCAGTTGACGCTAGAGTACTCGGACCCAGCGGGAAAATGTTTCCTGAACTATCCTTTATGGTTACATCTATCTCGAAATTGTGGAAATTGTACTGTGGATTCGGTGGACCACTTCTGATGCCACTGCTGAGACCTGATTCGAGTACGATCCATAAGTCAGGGTTCTGGCCGCCATAGCCTGTCGTCCCTCCATCAAAGTAACCTCTCTGCTGGTCAAATTTTGCTTCTGTGGAGACGTACCCCGCGGCAGGACTTCCGCTGAACTCAGGGCGAGTACAGTAAAGATGAGTGGAAGAATTACTAGGTGGACTTTCTTGGTCATGGAAGAACTCATTACACCATGTGGTGACAAAGGAGCCAACGATAAGACCGACCCTGCATGTTTCGGCCAGCGATATTAGGCACTGTTGGAAATTCCCACTAGAAACTTGTACAATTCCTGCTAGATTCGATCTAGAACCGATCAGTCATCGCCGTTGGGTTTTGCAAGTACCTCGATTGCTCTAAGACCATTGAGTGTCGAGCGATAATATGAGATCCTCCCAACGCTGGTTTCTGCAACTAGTCCAGCATCTCTCATCTTGGCAAGGTGTTGGTGGACGGCTCCCCAGCTGACATTGATCAACCCAGCTATCTCATGACAAGTCTTGTCTCCACCATTAAGAGTCTCAAGAATGTGGATCCGTGTAGTCCCACCTCGCATGAGTTTGAGGAGTATTCGGTCGATGGATCGAAGTGAGCCATCCGATTGAATCTGGACGAGGACAGGCTTCTCCTGGTTCAATCGGGAAGAAGCCTCGTAACAGATTTCGTGGGGAAGCGATTCAAACGGTAAAGGAGATAAAGACGACCCACCTTTCTGAGTAGAAATGGTAAATTTCTTCCAAGCCACCCTAGAGTGGATGGAGCCGGGGTTCAAACTCACGAGGGTCAATCAGCTAGGCGATGCTGTTGATCAGTGGAGATCTGGACTGGTTTCCACCATTCTCTGAAGTTTTCCACAGTTGCTTCAGGAGCGTCTTCGAAGGTGAAGTGTTTCACATGTGGAATAATGTGTACTCTGAACCGCGGGATTTCTTTGGTCCATCGTTCCGGCCAGTGTTGACCTGTCATCGGATCCTTGTCGCCGAACTGTACGAGTACTGGTTTGTCATGGAATG
>VBBH01000313.1 GCA_005888695.1 Candidatus Bathyarchaeota archaeon | reverse complement strand
ACGTATACCAAGTGCTCCAGAGTATTCCCACAGGGAAAGTCACAACCTATGGTTCGATTGCGAAAGCGATTGGATCAGGCCCTAGAGCTGTCGGAGCGGCCGTTGCGTCCAATCCATACTCTCCATTTATTCCCTGCCACCGAGTAATACCTGCAGACATGAGTATCGGCAACTATTCTATGAACGGGAAACCGAGCATTGAAGGGTGTGAGGTGAAGAGGGAATTACTCGAACGAGAAGGAGTTGTCTTACACGGAGACAAGATCGACGCGTCGTCTCTCTGGAAGCCGAAAGCATAGAAAGAGAAAATGACAACAGGTCTCTACGTCGGCCGGTTCCAGCCATTCCATCTCGGACACCTAGAAGCCATTCGACACATACTCGGACAAGTCGACGACCTAGTCATAGTAGTCGGTAGCGCACAACATAGCCATACCTTAGAGAACCCATTCACTGCAGGCGAACGTATCACGACGATCCGTCTCGCTCTCCAAGAGGCGAACATCAGCCCTGGGAAGTATGTTATCGTCCCTTTGCCGGACTGGGACATCCACAAGGTCTGGGTTGCCCACCTCCTTTCTCAAACACCAGCGTTTCAAGTCGCCTACACCAACGAACCCTTGACCGGACGATTGCTAAAGGAAGCAGGAATCAAGGTGGAACACATCCCCTTCTATCACCGCGACAATTTCTCAGCTACAGAGGTGCGGAGACGTCTCCTGTCAGGTGAAAACTGGGAAGAACTCGTGCCAAAATCGGTGGCAAAATATCTCCGACAGATCGGCGGAGAGGAGAGAATACGGGAAATATCCCAGAGCGACAAGCCGAGTTAATCGGTAATCTTGAGTCTATCGAGCAACTTGACCCGCAACTTCTCCGCAGCATTAGCCTCTCTAGCCGCAATTTCCACATAACCCTGACTACCTTCCAAAATCATGAGTTCGCCTTTTCCGACTTCATGATAGGCCTCCACAAGCCTCAACGTAACCGATCGACCTCGATTCAGCTTCAGCCGCATTTTTCCACGCGACTTGTCCCCGAGACCAGCCCTGGACAAGTCGACCTTTCTAGCGTCGACAATAATGTTTCCAAAAACGTCAATATGGACCACCGAACATTCCAAGCGGCCAGCACTTATAGAACAAGGACGTAGAGGTAAATCGACAAGTTCATGCATCTTGCTCCCAGCCTCTGAAGGATGGGCTCCAGAAGCAATCCTACTCGCAGCAATGGCAAACAGGTCACGCCCATGAAAAGTCGGTGATACTTTGCGGCCCAGAAACCGAGGACTTTCTATTCGATATGCTTGTTTGTAACCGAGGGTCTCGGCAGCTCTCACCAGCAAGCCGTTATCCGGACCGACGAGAACGTGACGACGCCTACACTCGACGACCACGGACGCTCTAGCACCTCCGACGCCGGGATCTACAACTGCCAAGTGGACGGTTCGACCTGGAAAAAATGGGACCGCCATTTCCAGCAAGAATGCTCCTTCAACAATGTTATGCCTCTCCACTTGATGAGTTATGTCCACTAAGACAGCACCTGGACAGTTCTTGATCAGGACCAGCTTCACCTCTGCAACATAGGGATCCTTCAGTCCGAAGTCAGTAAGCAACGAAATTAGCTGCATTGATCCAATCTGAGGTGTTAACGTGCTAAGCCTTAAAAGAGCCCCGGCGACGCCGCCAATTCAAAAATCATATTTGCGTGGGTTGGTTGTTAGATCTTGAGTGAGTCCCAGAGACTTCTCATGCTTCCGGGTCCCACCAATGTTCCCCCGAGAGTGATGCGGGCCATGATGAAGCCCTTAATCGGACACAGGGGCCCTGAGTTCAAAGAACTCTACCATCGAACCCTCGACCAAACTAAGAAAGTATTCGAGACAAAGGGCGACCTGGTCATCCTAACCAGCTCCGGCACAGGAGCAACGGAGTGTGCACTTCAGAACGTGACGGACGATGGAGACGAGATAATCGTCACTGTCAACGGCTTCTTCAGCGAACGACTAAGCGAGGCCATCAAGTCTTACGGTGGGAAACCAGTAGTTGTCGGCGCGGACTGGGGAAAGGCCCCACGCATCGAACAATTGGAACGAGCCATAAAGGAGCATCCTAAGGCTAAGGCCCTTGCTTTCGTATACAATGAAACCTCCACAGGCGTCACCGTACGATGCCTGCAACAACTCGGTGAATTATGCGCGAACCATGACATTTTGCTAATGGTAGATGCGATCTCTATTTTGGGCGGAGACAATCTGCCAGTGGACGACTGGAACGTTGACCTTTGCGTCACCGCGAGCCAGAAATGTCTCATGTGCCCTCCAGGGCTATCTTTCGTCTCGGTAAGCGAGAAGGCATGGGAGAAGATACAAACCAGAAAGGCGAAGCGATCCTACTACTTCGACCTGTTGATGTACAAGAAATACCTCGAAGAAGGATTCACACCATTCACCCCTGCCGTCTCACTCATCTACGCGCTAGACGAAGCGACGGGCATGATACTCGAGGAAGGATTGAAACAAAGATACAACCGCCACCGAGTCTGCGCCGAAGCAATATACAACGGAACTGAAGCCATGGGACTCGGAGCACTGGCTGAGAAGGAGTCAAGATCATATACAGTCGCCGCAATACGCAGTCCACAAGGGATCGAAGAGTCAAAGATCCGAGAATTGATAAAGTCGAAATATGGGATCGATTTCGGCGGCAGTCTAGGACAGGTGAAAGGAAAGATCTTCCGAGTCGGAGTAATGGGCAGCGTCGGTGCACCGGAGATCATGACCACAGTTGGTGCAATCGCCTCAGCCACAGCCGAACTCGGTTTCAAACCTAAGATAGGCGAGGGTCTAGCCGCAGCCCGCGAAACTCTATCTAGGCTTCCAAGTCAATTGGACAAGGAGTAGAGAGACAAGAGAATGCCAATCAAAGAAGGAGACTTCCTACTGGTCAACTATACCCTCAAAGTCAAGGAGAGCGGCGAGACGGTCGACACCACCCTCGACACCGTCGCCAAAGAGGCACGAATCCACAAAGAAGACAATGTCTACCAGCCAAAATTCGTCGTCATCGGAGAAGAGTATCTTCCAAAAAGCTTGGAAGAATCACTAGTCGGCACCGAACCAGGAACCAAAAGGACCATAGAACTCACTCCTGAAAAAGGATACGGCGCAAGGGACCCTGGAAAGATGCGGCTAGTTCCACTTCGACGCTTCCGAGAAAAGGGGATCGACCCGGTTCCCGGGGAGCGAGTGGAA
>VBBH01000008.1 GCA_005888695.1 Candidatus Bathyarchaeota archaeon | reverse complement strand
ACCGACCTAACCGGTGCCGAAACGGTAAGCCGAAGCGCTGGCGGACAACATGTCAAGGCCGATCGTCTACAAGGCACACCTTACGCTGCAATGCAAGCCGCGGCAGCAGCTGCCAAAATGGCCAAGGACAAGGGCATAACCTCGTTACACATCCGAGTCCGAGCTCCCGGCGGTCACGGCGCACGGACTCCAGGTCCAGGAGCCCAAGCGGCAATCCGAATGCTCGCGCGACACGGCTTCCGTATCGGTCGGATCGAGGATGTGACACCGGTACCGCACGACGGCACACGTCGTCCAGGCGGTCGCAGAGGCAGAAGAGTCTAGGCTAATCCAACAAAACTCTTCAGCACTCTTCCTCGACTAAGAAACAAATGGCCCCCTCGACAATCACATTGCAATCCATTACAAGCCGGATACAAGAGACGGTCGCCTCCCATAACAGATGGCGCGGCGAAGAATGCCTCAACCTGATACCCTCAGAAAACATCACGAGCCCTCGCGTCCGACGACTCCTCACCAGTGACATGGGCCACAGATACCGAGCAGACGACAATTTCTACCACGGAACACGCTACATGGACGAACTCGAAACCCTGGCCGAAGAATTAGCATGCAAAGTCTTCCATGCGGACTGGGCCAGTCTACGGCCGCTCTCCGGACATGTCGCAGATATGATCGCAGTCTCCACCCTCACAAAGCCCGGCGACTCGGTTTTGATGGTCGGTCCCAACGATGGCGGCTATGAAGGTCTCGGAGCTTCAGGAGGCTACACGGAATACGCCAATGTGAAGAATCTCTTCTTCCCATACGACCCCGAAAAGATGAGGATCAAGATCCACGAGGCAAGCGACTTGATCAAAGAGACTAGGCCGAAACTAGTAGTTTATGGACAATCATACTTTTTGTTTCCACATCCAGTCAAGGAGCTCGATGAGGCATGCAGGACGGTTGGTGCCGGAATCGTCTACGATGGATCGCATGTTCTAGGCCTTATCGCGGGAGGCTCATTCCAGAAACCCTTCACCGACGGAGCACACCTACTACTGGGCTCGACGCATAAGAGCTTCTTTGGTCCACAGGGGGGTATGATCCTCGGGACCAGGGATGTCCAAGGAACCGTCAAGGACAAGCAGCGTCCCGGACTGATCGATAATGCGCACTGGAATCGCATAGCAGCCCTGGCTCAAGCATTGGAAGAGATGCATAGAGTCGGACCCGACTATGCCAAACAGGTCATCGCCAACTCGAAAGCTCTGGCAAGCGCGCTGGATGAGTACGGGGTCCCGGTCAAATGTCGGGACTATGGCTATACGGAGTCACATCAGGTAATGCTCGACATAACCGATCCGAAGGAGATCGAAGATTTCACCAAGCGCTTGGAAAGTGCGAACCTGATCGTTGATCGTGGCATACGACTTGGAACCAATGAGCTGACCCGCAGAGGATTCAAGGAAGAGGACTTTGAACATGTTGCAGGCCTTCTGAGCGAGATCTACGAACGAGCAGACCTGGCAAAGGTCCGGAAGGAATCCATAAAGTTGCGGAAGGAATTCAACGAGATCCACTACACGTAGATCCCCTACAAACTAGGGAAGAGATCATCTCACCAAGCACTGTCCAAACCTTTCGGGCTGATCTTGCCCTCGCGGTTTCCGCTAACCCAAAACAAATTCGCTAAAAAAAAGCTTCACAAGCTTCCCTTTGAAAAATACCCTAAGAATTTGTTATTCCCCCCAAAATATTTTTCTCCAGCCCACACCCAACCGCGAGTACTTTCACACCTAGGTCCATGTTCACTCGCCACGTCCTATAGAACCACAGTACTAAAGAAAACCATTCTTTTGTCGCGAGATAAGAGATGCACGCACTTTTTTTTCAAACCAATATAGCGCGTAAATTCTTTTTCTTAAGCTTATTCTGAAGGGGCCCCCTTTAGAATTCTCGACACCGAGCCCGAACGAATCCTGCCTATGCTCCCTCATGGAGCAAACCCGTCAAAAGCCCGAATCCGAACGGGTTTCTAGGAGACTATCTCACCAGTTGGTCCGGAGCCATCAGCTCCCCGTTCAACCCTGGTGCCTGAAACGGGATCCCTATCAGGTCCAGTAGTCGGGTATACACTGGGATAGGGCTCTGCTTACGGTACAAGTAGGAGAAGTGGACTCCATCAAACTCACTCTTCAAAGCCCGATACGCATCAGCCGCAACCTCCACGCCGGCCCCTGGATCCCGGCGAAGCCGTCTCTGCACACCAATAGGAACCGGAATGCCCAGCTTTTGACTAACAAACGATAGATTCTCAAAACTATGGATCACCGAAATCTGCACAGATATTGGAACACTTAGCCCAGCATCTCGTAAAGCATCCCTATACTCCAACACGCCATCTGCCTCAAACACAGCATTCGTCAAAACAATCCTCGCTCCCGCCTCTTGTCTAATTAAGGTCCTAGCAATCTCCCGCTCCTGATCATGATGATACTGATTCGTAATAGCCCAAACAGAAAACCTTCCATTACTAGTGCGATCCACCCAATCAATAAGATGATGCGAAGCCCTCATCTCGTAGCGGTCAAAAGTGGAGCCAGAGGGATCACCGTATACAACGAGAAGATTGTCAATACCAACAGACAACAGATCAGACAAACGCGAAAAAACATCAGCCACCGTCGAATCCCGACAAGTAATCGTCGGCACAGCATCAAGCCCCGTCCCACGCAACAATGTCGCCGCAGCAATACTGCGCTGCTGAGGACTAATATGATGACCAGACGGAAAGACAGGATCAGCAGTACCATTCCTCAAAGCCGGTACAGTTACCGCATCAACACGCCCACGCAAAATCCCAAGATCCGCAGGACTAACACGATCCGGAATCAACTCCACAGTAACAACCCGCTTCCGCCCAACTAGCTCGTGAAGCCTTGTCAGCCTAAGCCCACTCCTTCCGTGCCAGCTCGGTACCCTTCGACAAATTCGTCAACTTAGCCAGCGCCACATCCCATGTCCTAGTTCTCAATCCACAATCCGGGTTAACCCAGATCTTGGCTGGATCTCCTACGATTTTGCTGGCATAGAGTACTCTATCACGAACAAGCTCAGGTGACTCTATGATATCCCGACCAGAGACAAGGCCGGATTGCTTCGGCGCCACTCCAGTGTAATCATGGACATGAATCGCTCCAATACCAAACTCTCCATCGTACCCATTATCAACAAAATACCGAAGCGCCTGGTAGCCCTCACGAGCCCCGCCATCAATACCGAGCTCCGGAGAATCCCGATTCGCAAATTCTAACGTAAGCTGGCTACACTTCTCAAGCTCTGGAGTGTACTCCGCGAGCAATCGGTAGCCAACCTCGTTCGGATAACAAGTGTGATCGCTGAATTTACAATTGAAACCCCTGACAGTCTCATTCCACGCCTCAACAAACATCTCCAACTCCGCTCTCTCAGGATGAGTAGTCAACGCAGGCTCATCGATCTGTATCCAAGACGCACCAGCCTCCACCAAGTCCCGAATCTCAGGACGAATCACCTTCTCAACAAGATCAAGAAGAAAATCTCGTCTAGCACTCATCTTCCTCTCCTTGAGACTCGAACCCTCGTTCCCTTTCGCTTGGTAATACTCGTTGTAACTCCAATCCACCAACGTGTACGGTCCCGTAATCGGAACCTTCACAGCCCTGTGGGCAAGCTTCTGAACATCCCGAAACTCCTGGACATAAATCGGCTGGCTCCGATCAACTGCTCCTTCGGCTACAGCTTTCCGGAAGTACTTGTAATCGAAACTGTTCACATGACCAAGAAACCTCATTCCCCCAACATTCTTGATAACATGCTCATACATTTCCACCCGTTGCTGTTCCCCACCCACGCCATCATTATCAAGCCCGGCCTTCTCAAACAATCTAAGACCGTACAATGTGGAAAGCTGGAGCAGTCTCCGTTGTCGATCTGGACCATTCTTGAGAACCTCCTTCGCCAGATCATGAAAATTAACAATACCCAATCTCGAGGCCCACTCCTCCGCCTCATTCAAATCACTGGTCGTCAAGGGCTGACGCAGCCCCTTAGTCCGCCATCGAGGCTTCGCAAGACTACCGACTTCGTGAAGTGGAAAGAGATGATCGCCCATCTCAGCTCAAGCCTCCCTGAAGTAATCTAACGGCCTCGCCCAATGAGGAAAGTTTGCTATCGGCTATCCCCCGAGGGACGAACTTTAGATCAGTGTTCGGCGCCAAAATTATACTGGGGCAGCTGAGCTTTCCTTGAACCTTGGAAGCAGTATCCACGAGCCATTTCGGTTGCTCAACCAAAGACTCTTCAGAATCGACAATTCCCAGGAGGAGTCCAACCTCCCTCGCCTCTTGAGGAAGCGTCTCCCAATTTGTCTCGTAAAGATCGACACCAACTGCCTTGACGGGTAAACTCTGAAGACTGGAAAAAATCGGACCAGCATCTCCGAAGAAAGTGTTGACAACGAACTCAGCTCGAACTCCTTCTACAACCGACCGCAATGCATCAATTCCTTGTTCCAACTCATCTGTGCTGGGCCGTGTCTCGCGGTACGGCCAATAGACGAGGCTAGGCTCGGACAACTGAAACAGTTCCACACCGACACTATTCAACTTCAATACAATTTCTCGCAAGACACTCGCAAATCCCCGTAGAAGTTCCGATTGAGTCGAGTAATGCTTGTTCTCCGAAAGCTCGGTCAAAGTGTAAGGTCCCGGGAGAGTAACCTTCCACTTTCGATCCTTCGAAAGAAGATTTGACTTGACGAAAGTGCCAGAATCGAACTTGGCGAGTGCTACCGCACCATTAACAATAGGTTTCTTGTAGAACGTGTTAGTGTCGAACCATCTCGAGTATCTCGTGCTCTCGGCCAAACCTGAAATGCTGTCGACCACAGGTCGAAGTTGATCCTTCCATGATAGGGCGCCGTCCGTTTGATATTCACACCCAAGTTTCTCCTGCAGCTTCACTAGATCGGCTGTCTCGCTTTCCAATTGATCCTCAACCTTCTCCCAAGGCACACGATTGCGATCATATTCCCTGGTCAACTCGATCAGGGATTCAGACCTCGCGTGCAACCCTGAGAGCTGTGCCTGAACTGTCGAGGACATTCTCTCTTTCCTGATCCGATCATTTGCGAGCACTATTCCGATTATATAAGACGTGCTGTACTCCTATTCCGAAGAGAATACTGAGTTATCTATTCCGTCAGGAATATTAGTGGGTTCACGTTGAACCATGAGAGACTTGCTTCCTTTACTAGACGAAATCTCACGCCGTCGAAAAGAGGCAGGGTTGACTCAATCGAAGCTGGCTGGCATCGCGGGAGTCAGTCAGTCCATAATCGCCAAAATTGAATCCGGCTCAGTAGACCCCTCGTACTCGATAGTGCGCAAATTATTCTCAGCACTAGACTCTTTTAAAGCAGAAAGTGCCAGCGGAGAAGACCGCGTCCGGCGTGCTGGAGAATTGATGAGCCGGGGAGTAGTTTGGGTCGGAAAGAATCAATTGGTAAGGGACGCAGTCACCGTCATGAGAAGACGTGGCTACTCTCAGTTGCCAGTCCTCGATGGAGGCCGTTCAATCGGAAGCCTGAGCGAGAAAACCGTTCTTGACCGAGCTGCTCACGGAGAGAACCTTGAAGAACTCTTCAGACGTCGAGTCGGAGACGTGATGGAGTCCCCTTTGCCAGTCGTAAATGAAGACACTTCAGTGGACGCGCTTTATGGACTGTTACGGGAAAACTATGCGGTTCTCGTTTCCCGAGGGAACGAAGTCATCGGCATTCTTGCAAAGTCAGACTTGTTGAAAACCAGAAGAACTAGTTGACATCCTAGCCTCCTCTCGGTCTAAGGAGTTCCCTCTAAGTCTCAGCCTGGTTACAGGGCCCTTTAGTCCAATCTCCCAGTTTGACTTCGTGTCAGCCCAGTCCCTAGACTCGGTTGATTGCCTGTGTCAGTGAAGACTATGGAACGACGAGTGGCAACCGCGGTAATAGTAGCTCTAATTCCGCTCGCCGTTCTCACCATGCTCGCTCTGCCTGTTTGGGCACCACCGGAAACATACTCAGCTTCATCCAATCCGAAGTATTCTATGGAAGTGAATAGCGGCACGACGCTCCAACTAATAGTTAACAGCACTTCCACTTTCACCACTTACACGTTCACCTGGCGAGTCACCGACCCCACAGGGACGACCACGACGGTGAGTAAGAGCACAAGCAGCTTCTCTTTCACGTCCATTGTTCAGAGCGTTGTTTATCCCAGAGATTTCACTGGTGCAAGCACTAACTATGTTGGAAATTACACTGTAAGAGTCGACCAGACAGCCCCCTCGAGCGTTACAAATGTCGCCATCGCCAAGTTTGAGATCGGCCTCGTTATCGCAAAGGTCGTCATGAGAACATATCAAGTGTCATTGAAAGCACAGGGATACATGAATGGCGAGAATGTAACCGTTGATATTCGCCATAGTGGCATATCACTCGCAGGGTTCCCGACCTTCAGCATCTCTAATACAACTCAAGGCATCGTAAGTATTGTATGGCGCCCATTGGCCTCTGCGCCGCTCGGAGTAAGCACCGTATCGTTCCGGGGATCAAGCACTCTCAAAGTTCCTGCAGATACACAAGTCTTCAATATCGTTCCATCAAATTTGACTATTGCTGGACTACAAGTCGTACCAGGGATTTTGCAAAGAACCCAATCCTTTGAGATCCGATTTTCCAGCACTTACGGTAGCGGAGTTATAGTCCAGAACGGCAGCTCGGTCGTCCGAATCGTCGAGACGGACGGCACAACACACTTCGTAGTGGCGAGTTATGATCCGGTCCTAGGAATGTTCAGAACCGCTTATCGGGTCGGATTGGGCGGTTCGAGGGGGACGTGGACCGTCTTCGTTGATCGCAATAGTACTGATGATAGCTACGGTAATGTTGGACCGTCTGCCGCATCATCTGTTCAAGTGGCCGTACAACAGGCAGTACTGTCGATCTCAATCTCACCATTGAGTCAATCTTACGATTCAGGGAACGGCATGGGATTCTTCGCAACGATCACGGACCCTGACGGATCACTGTTCAGTGCCGGGACTATCACGGTGACCCTATCAATCGATGGAGCGCAGGTAGGCAACCAAATAGTATTGAGCTATGTTTCGGCACAGGGCTACTGGACAGGACTGTACACCATAGGTCAGAATGACCCATCCGGCCAATGGACGGTTCTGGTAGACGCTTCCGACGCGTATGGAAATCATGGACAAGCCACGGTCTCGACAAACGTCAGAGCCGCAAACTCCAGCTCTCCAGGGGTACCTCCTCTGCTTTCATTACCACTCTTCCTCTTTCTCATCGTAGCAGCAGCCCTCGGCTCGCTCACGGGGATAACTTATCTCTGGAAGAACTCGGGGGGACCAGAGGACGGTCTGCCGTTTGATACTCTGTTCCAGTTGACCGGCGGTGAGATACCTGAAAAGTCCGTCGTTCTGATCTTGGCCAGGAAAGATGAGGATGCAACTGCATTATGCTTGCAGCTAGCTAACCGTTACTTAGCAAACGGATACATGTGCGGCTTGCTGGCTTACGGCTCATCCCCGGCAGACTTAGTTGGAAAGGCCAAGAAGTATGGATGGACGCCGGGGCCTTTCATAGAAAAAGGTAGCTTGGAGGTGTTGGACTGTTTTAACAGTGACGGCCAGTATCGCGTTGTGAAGAACCCGCTGGACTTCAGCGAGGTTGGGGTGAATGTTGGTGAGATGCTTGAGAAGGCAGCCGCGATCGGCCCGAGTGCAATTGTCGTGGATTCGTTGACGAATACTTTCAAGAAGTCTCCACAACGGAAGGTGTTGGGCTTCTTGTCCTTCTTGGCTGAGAAGGTGAAGAGCGAGAAGGGGATACTTTTCTTGGCAGTTGAGAAGAGTGCTGTACCACCAGAGGCGTTGAAAGCGCTAGAAGGAATGGCTGATGGGATCATTGAGCTGGGCGGGGGCGAGGGTGGAAAGAGAACTCTGGAAGTTCAGAAGACCTTTGGTAGACAAGTGAAACCTCCTCCTGTTGAATACAATGTAAAAGCAGGCCGAGGAGTTCGATTCAGACGAATATTCTCGCCTGTGAAATGATCGTCAGTGAGTCTTCGCCGTCGCACTGAAGTCCAGCAATACCCGCCCTAGCGATCTCACGAATCATCCCACGCTCTCCCCAGTCCGACAAGGACTTCGGCCAGATACTCTCTGATGGATAGTCTAGCGACTCTACCTCTTGGGACCCGTGCCGGTGTTTCCTCTTCGTGGATGACTGGGTTACATCATTCCTATTCCTTTTGTCGTCTCGCGCCTTGTCTGCTGGCCCTTGTCTCAGCCACAACTGAGACTGGCTATAGCGCGAGTGACTTCGTCGTGAGTCTAAGCTGATGGGATTAGAATGCTTACAATATTCGGTAGGAAAAAGAAGGAAGACGAGAACAAGGATGCGACGGGCACTAGTCCTAGTCAACAAGATGTTGGTCAAGTGCCAGCACAAGCTTCTGTCCCGAGTTCAAGCTCGGATACGGCTGAAACTGTAGCTCCGACGAAGGAATCTCGTTTTGCGAAGATATTCCATTCTGTCTCACAGGACTATCAAGGTCTGGGACCCAGCAAGCCTGAAGGCGTTACAAAGTCAATGTCTGTGACACCAGAATGGGTTCAACCGCGGACCCTGCCACCGAGTAAGCCGATGATAATTACTCCCCACGGAGCGAGGATGTCTCGAGATGGGGAAGGTTGGGAAGAGAAGAAGGAAGGACAACAAGGAGCGAATCCAAGCTCTGCTCCACAAGCCCAGCCGAGCCCCCCAACGACAATCCCGCCCTCTCTGCCGAGTCGGCCCCCAACTTCGTTTGCCGTAAAGGAACCATCGAAACCCTTCCAAAGACCAGAAGAACCGCCGCCAATCCAGCAAATGCAGCCAGCGCCCGCACCAGCATTTCCTCCGCAACCTCAATCGCAAACATCTCCAAAAGTCTCTACCCCTCCATTGAGTCGACCGTTGCCAACATTCAGCGTGAAGGAAACACCGAAGCCTTCCCGGAGATCCGAAGAAAAGCCCGCAACACAACCAACGCCCACACCTGCCGCGCAACAGCCTTTGAAGATCAAAGGGAAGGAGCAGGAAGTGTCTTCTTCGGAACTGAACTCTAGGGAAGAATCCGGCGAATCCCCGATCTCATTCAATGAGTCGCCGAGCTATGATTTCGGAGGCTTCGACGATTTGTCAAAATTGCTAGCCGAAACAGACTCGGCCTTGGCGTTGGGACGT
>VBBH01000312.1 GCA_005888695.1 Candidatus Bathyarchaeota archaeon | reverse complement strand
CGTCCTTCCAGAGTACTTTGTGTCCCAGATGCTCTTCTTTTACCTGCCATTGGTTAGGGAAACTGGGGTCATCGATGAGCTTTCGGACGTTTCCGGTAACGGGTGCTTCTCCCATCACTACTTACCTAAGATAGAGTCAGTGGGAAGGGGTATAAAATTGTTGGATTCGAGAATCGTAGCAGATCCCAGTCACCGTCTCCTTTTTAAGAGGACATTGATAACCCGCGCTTTGTCTGGAGGACGGAGACCTTCGATTCAGCAGGGAAACCTTACCCAAGGAGTACATGTCTCGGTTGGTAACCAAGACAGTAGGCAAACTGGGAAGAGAGTACAACCCGCAAGATGCCGAGAAAAGAGTCCTCGACTACTGGCATAAAACCAGAGCCTACCAAAAGACAAAGAGAAAACTTCTCAATCGTCCCAAGTTCTACTTCCTAGACGGACCTCCATATGTGAACGCGGCCCCGCATGTTGGGACTGCCTGGAACAAGACGCTGAAGGACGCGATAATTCGATACTGGCGGATGAAAGGATACAATGTCCGCGACCAACCAGGTTACGACTGCCATGGACTACCTGTCGAGGTTATGGTCGAGAAGCTACTCAAGCTCACTAACAAGAAAGAGATTGAGGAAGTCGTTGGGATCGGCAACTTCATCGAGAAATGTAAGGAATACGCGGCTGAGAATGTTGAGATCCAGACGCGGGTTTTCAAAGACATCGGGGTATGGATGGACTGGGACGATCCCTACCTTACGTACAATGATTCGTATATAGAATCGGTTTGGTGGACGATCAAGCGGGCGGAAGAGAAGAAGCTTCTCTTCAAGGGATTGAGAGTTGTCCATTGGTGTCCTAGATGTGAAACCGCCCTTGCTGGATACGAGGTCACGGACGAGTATAGGATTGTACAGGATCCTTCGATATTTGTGAAGATGCCTGTTGAGGATCGACCGGACGAGTTTATTCTAATTTGGACTACGACTCCTTGGACTTTGCCTTCGAACATGGGAGTTATGGTCCATCCTGACGAGGACTATGTTACGATCGATGTCGACGGTGAGAAACTGATCCTTGCGAGGAAGAGATTGGAAGCTGTGCTTGGAGAGAGACCATACAAGATCTTGAATGACGTGAAAGGCAAGCAACTCGAAGGATTACAGTATCGACCACCGCTCCTGGAAGAGACCGGGACCAAAACGGGCGGGAAGCTACACCGGGTACTAGTTAGTGCGGAACATGTTTCGATGTTGGAGGGTACCGGAATTGTGCATACTGCTCCTGGACATGGTGAGGAAGATTTCGAAGTCGGGCAGAGCTATGGATTACCAATATTCTCGCCTGTGGATCAGACGGGACGATTTACGAAAGAAGCTGGGAAATATGCGGGCATGCCGATTCACGATGCAAACACAGTCATCCTCGATGATCTACGGAGGAAGAATCTGCTCTGGAAAGAGGGAACGATAGAGCACTCTTATCCGCACTGTTGGCGATGCAAGACGCCACTATTGTTGAGGGCTACTGAGCAGTGGTTCATCAAAGCTACACAGTTCAAGAAGGCGATGCTTCGAGAGAACAAGAAGGTAGACTGGGTCCCGGAATGGGCAGGCGCGAAGAGATTCCATGACTGGTTAGCCGGAGCAAGGGACTGGGTTATCTCCCGTCAAAGATACTGGGGAGTCCCATTACCAGTTTGGCACTGCGACAAGTGCGGAACGAATACAGTAATCGGGTCCCGGAAAGAACTGGTTAGGCTAGCGGAGAAACTGCCTCGAAAGTTCGATCTCCACCGATCAGGTGTGGATCAGATACTTGTGAAGTGCAAGAAATGTGGAAGCAAGGCGAAACGTGAACCGGATGTTTTGGACGTCTGGCTGGACTCGTCGGTTGCTTCCTGGGCAGGCCTAGGATTTCCAAGCAGCAAGAAACAGTTCGGGGCTTGGTGGCCGGCGGATGTGATCGTAGAGGCACATGATCAGACTCGGGGATGGTTCTATAGTCAGATGGGGTCGGGAATGGTTGCCTTCGATAAGTCACCGTACAAGAGGGTGTTGATGCATGGACACACGCTGGATCTTCAGGGCGAGAAGTTCAGCAAGTCCAAAGGCAACTTTGTCGCGCCGGGAGATGTGACTAGCAAGTATGGACGGGACACGCTAAGATTCTACACGTTACAGGCCACTGTCTGGGAAGATTTCAGGTTCTCCTGGAGCGAGGTGGAAACTGTTGGGAAGGATTTGTTGGTTGTATGGAATGTGTACTCGTTTGCAACTCTCTACATGAACCTGGAATATGGAGAGGCTTGAGACACATCTTGCAGCCAGAGCACTCGGAGGTTTCATGATTGATGACCTCAGCCACTGGTACATACGATTGGTTAGGCGAAGGTTCTGGCAGGAAAAAGAAAGCCGCGACAAGCTATCAGCCTACGCAGTATTGTCTCATGCTCTGAGGACTTGGCTTGTGCTGGCTGCGCCCTTCATTCCGTTCATAACTGAAAGAATCTACCAGGACGCCTTTCGGGCAGTGGAAACATCCCATCCTGAGACCGTGCACATGCTTCGATGGCCGAAGGCGAAGAAGGCTTGGATCAATAGGCGATTAGAGGAGGAAATGCGCGTCGCTCAGCAACTCAGCAGCGCCGTTGCGTCCGCTAGACAGACGAAGAAAGTCAAACTCCGCCAACCGGTCTCAACAGTATTGGTGGTCACCGAGGATCCAATAGTTCGACGAACGGTCAAAGGTTTGAAGAATTTGTTGCTGCAACAGTCCAATGCGAAAGATGTGCGTTTGGTTGGTCTTGCGGAGGAGGAGAAATTGAAGCGATTATTGTTGGAGCCGAACTACAAGGGATTGGGACCTGCCTTCCGCCATGAAGCTGGAAGAGCGGCTGAGGCGTTGAAAGTACAAGATGCTCGGAAAGTGTACGATAGCATAAACCGAGAGAAACAGTTCACTCTGAACTATGGTGGAACAGAGTATCCGATCACTTCATCGATGGTGAACTTTAGGGAGGAGATGTCGGAGAATTATGCGGCAGGAGAATTTGCTGAGGGCCGAGTCTATGTCGATTTGACGATCCCGGAGGAGTTGGTGAGGGAGGGGTTCGTCCGTGACGTGGTCCGGAGATTACAGGAGTTGAGACGACGGCTCGATCTGCCAGTGGACGCCTTCGTAGAAGCCTATGTCTCTGTCCCTGAGCCCGAGAGGCTTGAGTGGTTGGAGGATGAGAAGGATTACTTGATGGAAGAGGTCCGGGTCAAGACTCTACATCTCCTGAGACCGGGGGAATCCAGCCCGAAGCTGCAGGCCGAGGAGAAGTGGGAGATTGATGGACGGAATTACGAGATGGGAATAGCTCAGCTAAAATGAAAGCAGAATCAACTGGGACGATCTGAAGATTGTCCACTGGAAGGATTCGTGGTCGGTCCGAGAGTATTCGATAAGTCCTACACTCTTCCTTGGAAGAGGGCGAAAGTGTTACCGTTGGGGTCTTTGAGTATTGCGAAGTGTCCTTTCCCCGTTTCCTGTTTTGGCATGACGATTGTGGCACCGAGGCTTGAGGCTTGTTTCAGGGATTCGTCTATCGATTTGACGCTAAAGTAGTTGAGGATTCCTTGCTGGGACATGCCCTGCTCGGGCTTGTAGAGTCCGCCCAATGTCTCATTTGGTGACCTCGCGTCTTTGTGGTTGATGAGCCAATAGTCCATGTCTCCGCCTTCCATCTTCGTGAACTTCCAGCCGAAGAGTTGTTCATAGAACCGGGATATCTTTGATGGTTCTTTGGCGGGGATTTCGAAGTGGACGATCGTGTGGTACCTGGGAGGATTTTTGGTAACGGTCTTAGTGGATTCCATCTTAGTATCAGCGTTGCTTGTCCCTTCACTTAGCAGCTCTTAAACATCCTCTCGGAAAAATGGGGAGGTATCGCTGCCCCTATCACGTCTTGAGAAGTGCTGAATTACTACCCCTTTTTCTCAGTAGCTGTTTTCTGGCCGGGGGTTGTTCCGGGAGAATTTCCCTGAGATAGTAGGACTCGCTTCAAGAAATATAATTGGCGGGTGCGGGATGGTCAATTGAGAGAGAGGAAATCTGGGGATAGTTGGCTAAGATAGGATTCATCCTCAACCCCATCGCCGGAACGGGAG
>VBBH01000007.1 GCA_005888695.1 Candidatus Bathyarchaeota archaeon | reverse complement strand
AGGAAGGACTGGCTGGTTTTGTTCGGGCTCAGTGTCGAGAATTCTTGGCTGGGGGGTCTAGTAATAAGAATTCTTATTTTCGCATGTTTTGGATTGAATGGTTCCTCGTGAGTTTCCTCATGGGCCGGATTGAGAGTTTTTTTTTCAGGATAGTTTGCGTTGGTTTATGGCTCGTCGAGGGACGGGGTGGCGAGTGAGCGTGGACCTGCGTGAAAGTATTCATGGGTGTGGTGTGAGGCTGGAGAAAAATAATGGGGGGTGGGGGGCCAATAACAATTCTTAGGGGTGTTTCGTGAAAACGGTGTGAAAACTTCTTTTTTTCCCGGGATCAACGAGTGTTTACATGGGCGTTGGTCGTGCTCGAGGATTCGCCTGTTTGGCTTGGGCGTTCACGATCGCTGGTAAATGATCGATAGGCCTTGCAATCTTGACTTCCGGGGTTATCTCCAGGAGTGCACGTCTAAGAGTTGCCAGGCAAGGAAAGCAAAGCTAGCCCTCCACACGTCTAGGGTTGCTGACTTCAACATCAGCCCGTTTCCAGACGGGTAGATTATTCCTTCTCCGGAAATAGATATAGATCCCCATCCCCATTAAGACCCAGACCACTCCAAGCAATCTTCCCAATTCATGTGTCGCAATGACCGCCACCCAAATCGCACCAGTAATCAGCATCCCAGCCAATGGCAATATCGGTAGCTCCCACTCTTCCCTCCTTCTCATAAAACGAATAGACCACGGAATCCGAAATGGCCGGAAATGTTCTCTGTCCGTATTACGTGTGATTATGACGCTAAGATGAGCTTGGACATAGG
This sequence comes from Candidatus Bathyarchaeota archaeon, assembly GCA_005888695.1. Next base: position 8,595 of record VBBH01000007.1, on the reverse strand, counting down.
CGATAAGCGCTCCGACATTGTATAGACTACCCAACAGGACCAGTGGATCAACCGAATCCCCGAGATTGATCATAGTGCTGAATCCCACGAGCAATATGCTTCCCAATCCGAAGGTGAGAATCGAAATGTACGGAGTCCGGAACCTACTATGAATCTCGCCAAACTTCCCAGGCAGAAGCTTGTACTGTGACATTGCGTACAACATCCTAGATGAGCCAATTATTCCCGCGTTCGCCCCGATGACGCTAATGGACGCTCCCAGTATGGAGATCCAAATGGCGAGGGCCCAGCCTGCGACGGGAAGACTGTTGGCAACGCCAGACAGAGGATCATTCTTCCACGTGCTTGAAAGGATGAGAGGAGGAACAAGGTTCACTGACACGAGTGAGACAAGCAAATAGATCACTGTAACGACAGTAACCGTGAGCATTGTTGCTCTTGGAATAGTTCGACCCGCGACCTTTGTCTCTTCTGCGGCCTGCGCGACAGCCTCGATCCCCAAGTATGAGACCATGGCCAGTGTGATGCCCTGCACGAACTGATCCCATCGCGGACCTGGAAACGAGGTCCCGAGATTGAACTTTCCAGGCCAAGAGAACAGGGCCCCTGAAGGGATCAAGACGAGCACGAGCCCCAAAGTGATGAGTGCTATCTCACTGGCAATATCCAGGATGCTCAACGCTAGGGTGAACCGGACCGAACTACGGATTCCGATAGTGTTCAATGCCACTAGCCCTGCAAGAATCAGCATTGCTCCTACTCCAAGCCAAAGGGGCTCTTTCAAGGGAGGGTAGAAGTAGGACAGGTAGCCGACCGCTGGAATCGAGAAGATCGCTGAAGTAACGAGATAGTCGAGACAGAGCATCCAGCCAGCAACGAAACTGATACCATCTCCGAACGCTGCGCGGGCATAAGTCGCTGAGCCGCCCGCCATTGGGTATGTGGACGAGAGCTCAGCGTACGTCAAGCCCGTCAGAGCGTACGCAATAGCTGCTACCCCTATCGCGAGTGGAGTCGCATATCCAGCGTGCAATGCAACAAGCCCTAATGCTAGGAAGATACCTGCGCCCACGTCAGCGTATCCGATCGAGAAGAGCCCTCCAGTTCCAAGGGTTCTGATCAGTCCCTTGTGCACAGGCTTCTTGACCTCTTCCTGTTTCAAGAAAAATAACTCCTCTTTGGGAGGACTAAACTCCGAAGTGACCCAGTTTTGACGGATAAGAATCCTTCTACTTCAATCCAGGGCTGTCTCGAAGGAGCTCGTACACTCGTCTCTGCACGTTCGATATTATCAAGTCCCTCTTGCCAGGATTGGCTATCTCGAGAAGAAGTACGAGGTGTGATTCGGTCTGACCGACATCCATGACTCGCACCTGTGGAGTCGTGTCTTGGACGAGATCGAACTTCATATCTTTCCCTATCTCGACAAGATGATCTTCCAACTTAGACAGATCCGTTCCATTCTTAACGGTCACTGGAACCTGGATCCTAAGTCCGCCTGACCTTGTCCGATTTACAATAGACTGCTTCAAGAGATTCGAGTTCGGTATGACAACTATCTCGTTGTCCGGAGTAACAAGCTTCGTGTGTATCAGGTCCATCTCTATGACTCGTCCATAGTGATCTTTCGTCTCTATCCATTCACCTACTTTGAAGGGTTGATAGATCGAGATGAACTGGGAAGCTGCGGCATCAGTGAGAACATCCTGGTAGGCCAGCAGCATGGCAAGACTTCCAAGTCCAATGACCAACAAGAGAATCTCAATGTTCACTGCCAGATAGCTGAGAAGGATTATCACGACAACTGTCCAGATCGCCCAAGAGCCGAACTGTTGGACGAGTCCAACCAGTCTGGGATGCATCGTCCGTCCCAGTCTTCGGACTCCACTCCGATAGCCACGTATGGTCAGCCATGTGCCGGCTATGACTATTGCGACTGTTAGAACCCGAATGCCGAGATTTGTTAGTTCGTCCACCATTCTCCAGGGTCCCAGCCGTCGAGTTGACCTTTGGTCTAGGCTTCTTCCCTAGACCTCAAGAGTTCGATCGAATCTTCCACAGCCTTTGACTCGCCCATCAACAAGACTCTGTCCCCGGATCTTAGTTCTAGCTCGGGATTCGGAAAGATGTAGCCTCCGTTCCGGCATACAAGGGAGACTGTGCATTTCTCAGGCAGGCCTACTTCGCCAAGTCTCTTGCCGATGATCCTGGCGTTTACCGGAATTAATCCCTCGATGATCTTTAGATCAAGCTCTGGACGATCCAATAATGTGTTGGACTTCTCCTCAAAGAACATGCTCTCCAAGTCGTGCAATGCAAGCTCAACTGGGCAAACCACTACATCAGCTCCGGAGTCCTTGAGTCGGCTAGTATTCTTTGGACTGTTCGATATGGCGAAAACTCTGGGGACGCCGAACTGTTTCTTGGCATACTTGGCAGCTGTCACGTTCACCTCGTCATTATCGGTTGCCAAGATCAGAAGGTCGGAGTTAGAGAGATCTGCTACTTTCAGGATCCTGGGGCTCGAACCGTCACCATTAATGATGGTAGCATCGAACTCGTTCGAGACCTCCTTACATCTCACCTTGCTCTTCTCGATAACAGTCAGTTTGTTCTCGCTCTCGTGGGATAGGTAGCGGATGAGGTGGGTCCCTATCCTGCCAGCCCCTAGAACGAGTACACGCAACGTCTAATCCCCCTGCTCGGGAGGGCCCAACCCACCTTGTTCATGCTTATGAAACCTCCCCTGCATATAACAATTTGAGCAATTATGAGTGCTTCGCAGAAAAAGATATGAAAGGGAGAATTGACGGGGTCCGAATCTCCCAACTATTATTTCTTTGAGATATCCGAGAGTCTTTTTTCCACTCTGGTCAACTGCGTTTCCAAGAACAGTTTGTAATTCTCCAGAATACGCACTTGTTGGGGTCGAGTCTGCTGATCCACAGTATTCATTGCCCGCTTGAAAGCCTCTGAGGCTTTCTCTAGGCTGTCCTCTATAGTGGATGAGACGACAGGGGTCTTTGTCTCTAAGAATTTTTGTGTGGAGTCCACTACGGTCTGAAGGTCTTTCCCGACACGCTCAGCCTCTTTTCTCAGCGAGCGTAGTGCATCGCGAATCTCTTTCCGAACCTCTTCACGTTCTCCAGGGTTGTCATTTTCTGACATGGGTGTACGTTCTATGACGGTACTAAGTCTGAGATGAACGTTTCGCGACTACATGGCCACAGCCTGCCAATTCATATTACCTCGAACTCGGGTCAGCCAATCCGTAGCAATGAACAGCCTTCGGGAAAGAGTCTATTCCGCGTGGAAATCTGGTTCTGCAGCGAGTCCAGCAATCAAGACATTGGGAATTAGGATGGTTAAGCTGGATGAGGGACGGTCATTGATGGAGATGGATGTGTCCGAAAGACTTCACAATTTATCCGGCACAATGCACGGTGGAGTAATGGGAGACATTGCGGACGCCGCGATGGGAGTTGCACTCGCGACCACTCTCGGACCGGACGAGGATTTCACAACGATCGAGTTCAAGATCAGCTTTCTCAGGCCACATGTCAGCGGCTTACTGAGAGCGGAAGGATCCTTGGCCAAGAGAGGTCGCAGGATAGCTTTCACTGAGGCAACGCTGACAAATGCTGAGAATCAGGTCATCGCGAAGACGACCGGCACATGCTTGTTGACCAAAGCAAGGGCAAAACCTTGACCGGCCAACAACCTTCTTTGAAGATCCAAACCGGACCGGCCCCGATTCCAAGGGATGCTCGGTTATTCCTCCTCTTCCTCTCCGAGATCAATCTAGTAATTGGGGCACTATTCTACGTTTATCCTGATATCAGCATCAGCCTCTGGCCATGGATGGTCAAGCCACTCGCAATCAGATTCTTTGGCGCAATCTTCCTTGCAATAACATTCGGCTGCTGGGCAGCTTTGAGAGCTCGCGCGTGGCAAAGAGCGAAGATTCTCCTACTTGTCGGGGGAACCTTCTTCGGAATAACTTCGATCGTGTCCCTAGGCCAAGTCTTCACTCCCTATTCACCCACCACTATCTGGGTATGGACCATGTACTTCGGCGCCTCAGCAATCGGGTGTCTGGCACTATTGTCTAGGCACGGATGGTCTAGCGAGAACGAGAAGGTGTCAATCAAGGATTCCGTGCCAAGTTTAGCACGATTCTTCTTCGGATTCCAGACACTAATCGTTGGGTTTTTCGGAGTAATAATGCTGCTAACGCCTGATATTGCCCAGGCCCAATTCTGGCCTTGGCACGTTGCAAAACCAACTCTACAAGCATTTGCTGGACTCTTCCTTGCGACGTGTATAGCCACGGGATGGGCGTCTTTGCAGAAGGATGTTCTGAGGGTCAGGGTTCTCCTCCCATTGGATATGATATTTCCAAGCCTGGCGTTACTGGCAGTCGGCATCCACTGGAACGTAATCTCATCGGAAACTCCTGGGGCGCTAGTGACAGGGGTCTGGGTGTTCGTCTACTCGTTCGTCGCCGTCGGTTCTACAATCTTATTCCTAACCACTAGATCAAAAACGGGAGCCTCGTACTAGACGAGTACTTGCGTCCCTACTCAGCTTAGAACTTGGACAAACATTTGACTCTTCGACGTGTGAGCAAGGCTTCGGGATTCAAGAGAGACACCACGCATAACAAGGGATAGTATCGGGGCCCCGGCTGCTAAGCGGGAAAGAGCAAGGCAGAATAGGTGCTCGTCCAGCAAGCGCAGCGCTCCTCTCTTTTTGCTGGTGAACCCTGAAGCTTACGGTCTGGTTTCCTTTCTGAAGATCAAGCAGTATTGATGGTGCCTATTGCCCACCCATGCTGAGTTAACGCCCAATGGCAACAGTGCCTTATCGTCCTGACACCAAATCTTCTCATCCTTCGGGACCCAAGCGCAAGGCTCTATGGCTAAGGTCCGAACTGTATCAAACGCCAAGGGATAGAGGCGCCCATTCTGGAAGACATTGTTTGTAACAATCGTCAGGTATCCCTTTGGCTTCATTATTCTGTAGACCTCGTTGAATACCTGCTTAAGGACGGCCAAGAACTCTTGATAATCTTCGATGAGCCCGACCTCCTCGGGATTGTCGCCGTAATTAGTGTCGTATCCCAACTCTACACGCTTCTTCTGTCGGAGATCGCTTCTCTTCAGCTGGTTCCAGTACGGTGGCGAGGTTATGCAATAATCCGCGAGGCCCATTTTCTCTCTAGCCCACAATCCTCCGAGATGTTTCGAGTCTCCATGCAACACTTTTACAGTCGATGGAGAGTCCGCTTCGCCAGCAACTATCCTCAACCTACTCTCGGCGATAGAACTGTATTTTTCCATGACTTCGATTCCGAACCCGTTACGTCCAGTTTCTAGACAGGCGACCAAGCTGCTTCCTGTCCCGAGGAAGGGATCGACAACCGTGTCTCCTCTTTTTGTGAAGAAAAGGATGAATTCCTTTGCGAGAGACTCAGGGAATGAAGCGGGGTGGAGGATTTTCGCGTCCGCTCGTCGTTCTGGCCTGTGGATGAACCAGGACTTCGTGAACTTGATCCATTCTCGACCTGTTAGATCATTGAGTTTGTTGTGGGGACTGAGCTTGGCTTCTGTCTTCTGCATCTTGGAACAACTCTCAGTCTCCCATACTGTAAAAGTATAAACCACTGCTTCCCCTCCAAGCCCGCCTATATCGGGTGAGATGCTAGATCTTGCCATTCTTCAGAAGCGAACAGAAGAACCTGATCCAGATGGTGTACGGTTTCGCCGCCGAGGAGTACCTTCTACTATTGGAGACTCTCGGTGACTTTATGGAGAAAGAGATCGAACCCACTGCTAGGGAGATCGATCTCAAGGCTCGCTTTCCAACCGAGAACATGACAAAGCTGTTTGAACAAGGCTTCACCAGCATGAGCTTTCCGAAGGAATACGGTGGACTCGAACTCCCCTGGCCAATCTATGCCTCCGCGATGGAAATGTGTGGCAAAGCATGCGCTAGCACTGCATTGTCATTGGCCATCCATGGTACGTGTTGCGAAGGCTTGCGATTATTCGGTACTCCCGAACAGAAGAAAAAGTACCTTCCATCTCTTGTTAAGGGTGAGACGCTTGCTGCGTTCTCGCTCACAGAGCCCGGAGCTGGATCGGATGCCCGGAACATGCGCACACAGGCACGGATGAAGAATGGCGAGTGGCACATCACCGGGACAAAGATGTTCACAACCAACGGAGGCAAGTGCGACCAATACTTCCTCTTCGCACAGACTGAGAAAGGACCATCCGCCTTCCTCGTCGACGCCAAAGAGGCCAAGTCCAGCCGAGACATTGAGAAGCTCGGCTGCAGAGGATCGGTCACTGTCGAACTAGTTCTAGAGAACGCTCGAGTCCCGAAAGAGAATCTTGTGGGAGTAGAGGGTGAAGGGTTAGAGTATGCAAAGAAGATGCTCTTTGGTGGACGCATAACTGTCGCTGCCATCTCGATCGGGATCGCCCAGGCTGCATTTGACAAGGCGGTCAAGTATAGCCGTGACCGCACCGCGTTCGGACACTCATTATCAGAGTTTCAGCTGACTCAGGCAAAGCTGGCCGACATGCTGAGCCAGATCAACGAATCAAGAATGCTCACAGCAATGGCGGCCTATCTCAAAGACCAAGGGCGCCCATTCGAATCAGAAGCGGCGCAGGCAAAGGTTGTAGCAACGGAGAACGCGTTGAACGTTTGCGACCAGTCGATCCAGATACATGGTGGATATGGATATGCGGATGAGTTTGACGTGCATCGGCATTGGCGAGATGCTCGATTGATGACTATTGGCGAAGGAACATCGGAGATAATGAGGCTGATAATTTCGAAAAGTATCCTCGGCGAACCCGCAATGTAGGTCTATCTGCAGGATAGAGATCAGAGTATTGACCGCAATTTCTTCTAGGTCGAGGGCCGAAATAGTCGAGAGTTTCTCATCGGCAAGAGACCAATATAGACCTGGCAGGGTGAAGTTGCTTTGGATTGCAGAATCTCCTCCGACTTCTTCAAGCTACTTCTATTTTCAAGAGACAACCGGCAAAGATCACCTCTTCCGGGAGACGATGAGAGCAGTTGGTCTGTGGCCCGAAAAAGAGATCATGAGGAAGGGTGTTGACAAGCAACCATTGTTAGAGAGGTTCCGATCAAAGGGCTTCTTTCTCATCGACACCTGTTCTTATCCTGTTGACAAACTCCCGGACAGAGAGAGGAGGCGTGCGATTCTCGATGGGACATCTGGCGTTGTGCAACTGGTCTCAGAACTAAATCCTGACGGGATCATAATCGTGAAGTCCAACATCTATGAGCCTGTCAAGCACGCGTTGGAAACGTGCGGACTTGCCGAGAAGATTCTGAATCAGAAACCGTTGCCTTTCCCGTCGCATGGTAGGCAACAATCCTATCGGAAAAAGATCAGCAACATAATGAGAAATCTGGAGTCTAAGGTTTAAGGATCAAACCTACTAGGGAGTTTTGATTGCGAGCAGTAACCCTAGGAATAATCGGCCTTCTCTCTCTTCTAGTACTCGCAGGTATGACGCCTCAACTGGACTCTGTTTCACGCATCAATGCGAAGAGACCATTGCAGATTCATCAGGGTCCCATCCGCGGTATAGACCAGCAGGCATCAACCGGGGCATACTGGTTCCAAGTGGGAGCGACTGGAGATTCATCAAGTGCTGGACATTATGGTGCGAGCGTCATGATTCGGACAGTGTATGACCAGGCAAACAATGATGCGCATTCGTACTGGGTTGGCGGCTACCTCTCCAACGGCGCCTTCGTCCAAGTCGGATATCTAACGACGGTCAGCACGGATGGAAGCCCATACTGTTGCGCCTGGTTCTACGAGTATTTCTTGTCCCAGAACAGTTCATGCTGTCCACCAGTCATAGGTCCCGAGTTCTCGGCCGGGCCAATAGGATCATGGCACTCATACAAAATGGACTCAAACCTAAACGGGACATGGTCCTTCTACATGGACGGCAGGCTACTCGCTCTTCCTGGTGGAAATGGAAGCGGCACGACGCCAAACTTAGGAACAGATAATTCTGGAAATCAACCCCCTGCTGCCTTGGCAGAGGTTGCAGACACAGCCAATGACAGGGACACTCTTGGACCAGCAGAATTCGGCAGCCTAACCTATCGAGCCACAACCCAACCCACGGACTGGCGCACGGTTGCGAGAGGACTTGGACTTGTGACCTATGGAGCGCCCTCCAAAAAAGACATTCCCAATCCTTACGGTAGCGTGGAAATCACCGGGGTCGACAATGATTTTCTCGCAGGTAGTCGAGTGCCACAACCAGTGACTAACACCGTATTTTGGCCCGTCGCGGTGAACCCGTTCAGTCGTCAAGTCACTTTCGAATTCCACGATACAAATGGCAATATCTTCTTTCCAGACTGGGTATCGTTGTACCAGTCCGGGACCCCATCGACCAGGGTGTATTACACTAGTTATTCGCAGCAGAGCATTGACCCTGCTGTGTGGATACTGGATGTGGCGATGTGGCATAACTCGAACGTCTCCCCCCAGAACTCAAGACCAAGCGTTGACACTCAATTAGCAAA
>VBBH01000006.1 GCA_005888695.1 Candidatus Bathyarchaeota archaeon | reverse complement strand
GCTCGATCGGGACACTGCGCGGAACGATATGGGAAGATCGTGACCGGACCCGCATCGGCAGGGTTTTTCTTGCTTAAGGGTTCCGTCAGTTCTTCCGTTACTTGATGCTCTCCTCACTCAACGAAGGGCAGATTTCTGCACAATAGTCTTTGACCTCGCGACCCGTTCCAAATCGGCAATGATTCTCATCCTGGGTAAGTTGCAGATCCGGGTCAGCGACGAATATTTCTGAAGTAGAGCGATCGGTAGGTGTCGACCTCTCGCCAAGGACTTTTCGCTATTGTAATATGCGGCAGGACCGGTACGTCCACTTTCGTATTACCGCTGCCTGTCGCAGAACCGGTAGTGTTGTTCACCGTTGAGACTTTACCATCCCGATCTAATCGTATCCATTCGGGAATTATTACTGCACGAAGCAGCATCTGAATGTTCACTCCTCGGTCTCTGGCTTCGTTAGCCAGCATCGCGAAACATTCATCGCTTATAGACAACATAAATGTGGCCGCCAAAATTCAACCTCCAACAATTCAAGATCCAAATAGGAAACGTATGAGACTCAGAATAGTATAGATCGATCTATTAACCGTAGACAGATTTTAAGTTCGAATCAAGGACGATATATCATGACGCGACATTCTCGAAGCCTGAAAGGATCTCAGCTGTGAAATTTCGAAGACGTTATACTTTCTAACGTCGTATCTGCTGTTCAAGCCAGTCGATCTCAAACTTGTCGTCCGGACCCGGATCTATTCCGGCCTTTCCCAGCAACATCTTGGAACTTGCCAATAATTCACGGGGCCTGATCTGGGTCCCTTCTGCCGTAGGCAACGGATAACTCCAACGTGCCTCGCGAGAAAGTTTGAGCAGACCCTTCGCTTCTTCAAAAGTCATTGCCCCGACTTACCGCTCAACGGTCCCGCTTCATTGAACCGGTTTTGTAAGCCGCTTTCGCACTACCGTATACCAGTCAGCGTCGCGATATGTGCTGAAGCCGTTCTTTAGATACATTGAGAGTGGACCTGGAAAGTCGTACGCAGCTGATGGTGGTTTCTTGACCGGATAAGCTTCGGCATACTCTAATCCTTTTTCGGCAAACTTCTTGCATGCAGCGTTCAGTAGGTGTGACGCGACTCCCTGGTGGCGATGAGTAGATGCTACTACGAAGCAGACGATTGAACCGACACGTTCTCCCTTATCGGGACCAGGCCCCAACAGCCAGTACAGCGCTGGATAGAGTCCACGAGAAGCAGCATTACACCAGCCTACAGGCTTTCCATTATCGTAAGCAAGGAACCCATGCATCCTATCATCATCAATCAGAAGCGAGGCCTGCCGCCGACTCTCAGCCTTTCCCTTGTTGTTTGCAAAATGATAAGCCGAACAGTAACAATCAGACCAATCAGGATTGTCCGCAAACGCAACATGATCGAAGAACAATAGGAAGTCGTCTCTTAGAGACGGTGTTAGTTCTTTGACGACGACCTCGGTCATGATAGAAGTCATGGTTGAGAATAGCAGCGTCTTCCATATCTGCTTTCTTGAGGCGAAGCGTCTCTTGATGGTCCGCACGTTGCGTCTTCAAGACTCATATCAGATCCACGGATACCCAACACCGCCGGCCCCAGCACCGTCAGCCCCACCACCAGCAGCACCTCCCGCAACTCATAGCGGGCAACCCCGCCAATGCCACCGCAGCAGCGCGGGAACCCAGCAGTCCAAAGTAACACCGGACTACCACTCACTAGGCGAATCAGTAGATACTATGGTCTAGCGGAGCTGGGCAAAACCACTGCACTATGGCTCAAATCCTAGGCTCAAAATGCTCAGCAAATTGAAGACCATCCCTTCCGAGCCATGTTGGTTGGTTGCTCGAAGCATTGAACCCAGAAGGGCTAAGGGGTCACACATGACTTAAGATACGTTCATTGTGAAGAATCGCTGGACAATGCCTCCCGGTCTACAGCCAGGCGAGTCGATTGTATGGAGAGGAAGACCCGCTTACAAGTTCCGTTATCCCGGTTTAGTGTTCTTTTCTCTTCTAGGAGTTATTGCTCCCCCGCTAGACAACCCAGTCGGTCACGGCATTGCATTATGGTCTGCACTTCTGTTCCTAGTAAGCATCGGACTTGTCGTGTTCAGCACCGCAAGATACGCAACAACTAGATACTACATCAGCACCAAACGGGTGATCACAGCAGATTCGACAGTTGACCTTCAAGACATTTCAAACATTCGTATTGAACAGACCATGATTGCACGTAACTTTGACAGAGGCGACATTTATTTCGACTCGGCATCAGGAAGATGGGCCGTATTCAAACGCGTAAGGCATCCAGAGGCGGTAAAGCAAGGGGCCTTGAATGCTAGGTCACAGCTCCCGATGCCAACGGTTGAGTGTGAATACTGTGGGAAGCATGTTGTAAAGGGAACTGAGACATGTCCTGAGTGCGGGGCAAAATTCCTCCAGCATGTCGGTGCCAACTCAGACCAGCAAGCCCGTTCCTAGAAATTAGTTCTTGGCTTCTACCTAGTCCGAAAATGTCCCTGCCGACGCTTAGGTAATCGAAGCCGGGGGCACGGGCTTCCACGTTATGGCCTTAATGCCGCCCCATAGCGATAGGAGTGGTCCCGCAAAAGTGAGCAAAGGGATTCCCCCTAAACCCACAGGATGAGATTGTGGCGGCTGATTTTCGGGAGCGTAAACATAATCCCAAACAAACCAAACAGAATACAAGGCGATGAGAGACACCATCAAAATGAGTGTTCCTATGAGGAGATGTTTTCTCGATCCTACCTTAAGCATCACCCCCGCAATTATTTCGAAGGTTCCGGTCGAATAGAGGGCAACTGACACAGCGAATATTGTCGGCTTTACTGGCCACCCTGGGAAGGGAGGCATAACAAGCCATGCAAATGCAAACGTCGCTATGCCGCCTAGTAGTGATAGCCAGCATGCCTCTTCTGCCCAAGCTACCGACAAACCTGCCAAGCCACCATGTAGATCGATAAAAAGACCGGATCTGAAATATAGCTTCTAGTGTGATCTTGTAACTATCGACCAGCAGTATTGTTGCTTTTGGAGTTGGTCAAAGTCAAAAACGTCTCCGTCGTTCTCATGAAGTTATCGATGTCCCAAGCGCCAGTAATCGCGATGAGAGTGGAACAAGTACGAGTACTTGCCTGATGTAGGCCGAGCGCATTCAGATTCGACCTTTTGGCCTCAGCTTCCAATAGATGCGCATCCACGTTCATATAGTTGAACGTCTAGTTGTGGTGCCGATGGACCCGTCCAAACTTATCGACAAGCAGATTGCGGCCCTCCCCGATTGGCGCGGCAAAACGTTGACCAAGCTCCGCAAGATCATTCACGATGCCGTGCCAGAGATCACTGAGGATTGGAAATGGAACACTGCAGTGTTCATCCACGATGGACTTGTATTGGCCTTGGGAGCTTTCAAGGGAAGCGTGAAAATGAACTTTTTTCAAGGCGCAAGTCTTCCAGATTCGCACAAGCTCTTCAACGGCGGGCTCGAGGCCAAGAAGACACGGGCGATCGACTTCCACGAAAATGACAAGATCAACGAACCCGCGTTAAGAGACCTCATTCGCAGTGCTGTTGCTTTCAATCGTAAGATGCCTAAGAAGTAATTTACAAGCTTCTTTTTGTCATTCGCTGATGACAATCAATTCTATCTTTCCGGCAAATCCGATCGGAGATTTCGCATGTACTGGTAAATTCGTGCAGGGGGTGGGATTCGCGCACCAGTTTACTAGTACATAATGAGCAAATTCCCCGACCGTGTTGGCCCAGTTGAAGTTCTGACGAGGCGTGATGGGCCGCCCCAGGCTTCACAAGGTTACCATTGAATCAAAGAGACCTCAAGTGGGATTGCGCTACTTCCCTCTTTTTCCTAACTAATGAATCGTGCCCACTCATTCTCTCTGAAAGATTCGGTCACAGCCGAGAATAACACTCCATAGCGTGCTGTTTCCCAAACCGCTGAAAAGATCCTTTGCCGTTTCGATTTCAACGTGGGCTTGTCTCTTCCAAAACAGTTCACTGTAGGCGACTCCAAACCCGAAACCTGTCCTTTGAACAGGTGTTCTTTCTGCGATTGAGGCTTATGCCCTGTTTGAAGACGGGCGGCGGTCTTTTCGTGAGATCTTCAATCGACGTCTCAGCGAGATGCTGGATCGGGTTTTAGAGTTAAGCAACAATCCAGCTAGATGGTGGTCCGGGCGTTCAAAGACGACCAAGCAGTTCTGATACGACCGGGGATGGGAGATCGTTTTCGAGCTATTCCTCAGTATCAAGGATTCCTACGGAGCGCTAAGCTCTTCCGCGAAGCCCGAGACGCTTTTTAACAAGACTGGACATAAAAGACAAGTTGTGAACCCTATTCAGAAGCCGGGTTGGCTGATTGCTCTTGTCGTTGCTTCCTTGATGTCGGTTCTATTTGGCTTGATTCACGTCTCTGACGCAATTGTTCGTCTGGAAATGGGAAGCGTTTCTGGAGAAACCTTGGACGCTACAATCAACCCGCTCTTCGCGGTCCTCTATCTTGGAGGGGTTGCGGCCAGCTGGAATCTGAAGCGTATAGGATACGCCCTGGTCTTGATCTTGTCATCCCTGAGCACTTGGGGCTTCCTAGGCCACTCGACCGGTTTGACTTCTCCAAACGTGGTGGAAATTGGCAGGGCCAGCGGTGTCTTGTTCGTCTTTGTGGTCCTGATCGGGGAAGTTGTCTCACTTTCCGCTGTGATTCTTTCAATCTATGCTCTGGGAAAGCGGCCAACAAGAGCTGTCCCAGAACTGTGAAAACAGAATCCTTACTATCTGAGAATTGCCCTTTTTTGGGCGATCGGACCTACCGAAGCCTCGAACGTCATGAATGAGTACGAAGGGATAACCCTCACCGTTGACCTCGTAGTACAGTTTGCCTCATTCCATTCCGTCAGTCTTCCCTCGCAGTTGCGGCCACGTTCGTTGGTTGGCTTCAGCTCATCTTTGGTGCGGGGGGTGATTCGAACCCACGAAGGCATACGCCACAGAGTATCTCCTAAGCGGGGCGACTGCATATGGGAATCCTGCAGCCAATCCCAGACAAATCCTTCCGCACTCGATAAAGGACGAAACAAGAGGCAATCGAGCCCCTTTTTCATTCCCAGTAACTGGGTGTGCCCACACATTTCCGTTCGGAAAGCTGGCCAAAGCCGAGAACCGTCTCAGAAAAAGGCTCATTCGATCCCCTAGAATCCGCCTTGGAAACGCCTTAGGAGCGGCTAGCCCCTCACAGATTTGTCAATTCCACACTCTAATCCCAGCCGAAATCCAAGAGTCTTCTTCAGGAAAAATGTCAAAAAAGATCCATCGACCAGTGGCCCAATCCAGAAAAAGGGAGCGAGATCAACAAGAGTCCCAAGACACAAAACACTGATTCCAGCTATCCACGAGGAAAATTCTCCAGAAAAAAGTTTTTACAGGCATTTTCTGGAATTACCCCTAAGAATTGTTATTGATCCCCACCCCTCATTATTTTTCTCCAGCCACACAGAACCAGCCACGGCATTCCTCATCGAGCAAACCCCGTCAAAAGCCCGAGTCCACGTGCCAATTGTGGATAGACACTGCTCAACACTAGTGCTGGATACAATCAACACAATACCCTCCAAACACGACCATCACCCACTCAAGGACCAGGACCCATACTGAACTTGTCCCCCTCCAAAACAAGCGTGAAACCACTCACGCCCAGCAGCGTCAAAGGCCTAATGCTACTCGAAGCCGCCGTACTAGCCTTCCTCGGCATCTGGCTAACCAACGAATACATGAACAATATCTACATGCAACTCTACTGGAACAATCTAATCAGCGCCCACCTCACAACCTACACAATGATCATCGGCCTAGCCATCGGGCTCGGCGGCACAGTCACAGCCTTCACCCTCTGGAAGAATCTGAGAGAAGCCAGGTACAAGCTGGAGCATGTTACGAGTCCACGCTTGAGAGGATCCGTAAAACAAGTACTCGCCATGCTCCCAACGATGGACGAAGAATACCCGCCTACTCCAAAGCATGCGGCCATAAAACACGCACAAGCAACTTTCACGTCATCAACCCCTCCACAGAACACCTCACAAGAACAACCCAACCCAATACAAACCATCCCACCCACAGCACCATTACCTGACAGACAAGACCCGACGCCCTAACCAGCCTATCTTCTTCAACCTCTGCTAGAATTGAATCGTTCTTCAAGCCAAGGCATCGTATCAGTGATAAAACTAGGACCATGATGCGCAATAAAATCGAGCGGCCCAGGCGTCACATACAAACGATCATTCTTCACCGCCTTCATATTCTGCCAATCCCTCTTCTCTAACAAACCAGCAAGATCCTCCTCTCCAAACCGCTTGTACATCTTCGCCTCGTAGACTATCACATCCGGCTCCTGTGAACGGACCCAAGCAAGATCCGGCGTAAGCCATTCGCACGCTCGATCCCCATACAGACTCTGGACACCAAGCAACCTCAACGCATCGGTAATGTAGCTGTAGGCTCCAAAGCATACAGGACCACCAAGATCGACCTCCAAGTATACTCTGATCGCTTCCTGGACAGGTTTCAAACCGGCAACCACATCCACAAGACGTCTCGACAGCTTCGTTGCGCGATCTGTCTCATTCACAATCAACCCCAGCTTCACCACCATATCGATAACACCAGAGACACTAACCGGCAACTCAACCGCATACACCGGCAACTCCTTCCCAAGCCTAACCGCAAACTCTCTCTGGTAACCCGTCACTGTGAAGATTACCTCCGGCCTCAACTCGTCCAACACCTTCCGATCAACAGTATTGTAACTACCCACTTTCCTCTTTGACCGGATCGATTCTGGTTTCGCACAGAACGCCGAGACCCCTACCAACGAGTCCTCCACACCCAGAAAGGCCAGAGCCTCCGTCACAGCAGGACTAAAACTAACAATCCTCTCGATCCTGTCCGGAAGATCTAGTTGTGTCCCGAGAGTCTCGCAGAATATCCTGCGCAAGCCTTAGCTATCACCGAGAATATGTCGACTTCCGACTGTTCCGTATCTCCCTTCTCCTTCCACGAGAAGAGAAATTCTTCAGCTCTATTTCCAGTGGAAAAGTTAGCCCGCGATTGCAAAGTCGCGCGCCTTCAAACTGTCACAATCATGCTTGAAGCTATGACTCTCGCAGAGGTCCTTGCTGCAGTGAGGACAATTCTCAACTGCTAAGGAGTGGCACTCTTGGCACAATGCCCCCCAAACCAACGCCATCTATAGACCTCCAGGGAAGCTTCCGTTCGCCATTAACCGTGTTGATAAGACATTTCGACCTTTTTTACTCAAAACCATAAAATCAACCATTTGTCATTACCACATACCATGCAATCTACCATACAGTGTAAAGAACGGCTTCCTAGAATAGAGTCCTAAAATCCGATTGTTACCTTACCTTCGCGGCTTCTCTTTACGTCCAGTTATGAGCATATCAAGACTAACCCCATTGACCTTGAACACCTTGAACCTCGTCCCCGGCAAGTCACCATAAGCCTTGCCTTCAGCCCCTCCAATACCCTCGATAACCACCTCATCATGCTCGTCCACAAAATTGAGCGCCCCGTCACCAGGAAGGAACGCCGTGACCACTGTCCCATTCTTGATCAACTGGGTACGAACACACTTTCTTACCGCACTGTTAGGCTGGCGACATTCAATCCCAACCTTCTCCAACACGATCCCCCGACCCTGTGGAGCACCCTGCAACGGGTCCGCCTTGACATCCAAGCCAAGCATCCTCCGCTTGTAAGGTGGATAAGACCATCTAAATACAGACCTCCGCTTGGCCAGTTTGCGAGCTGCGAAGAGCCCGGTTGAAGACTTTCCCATACTATCTTTTTTCCTTCTAGCGGAGAACCGGACAAGATGATGTTGCCTCTTTTATCGTTGACGCTCCCAAGAACGCCTAGAGAACGTCGAAGTACACCCTGAACCCTCCCGCTTGAGCCTCCATTCGGTCTATCCGGACACCTTTCGCCTCATGCATGTTTCTAAGATGCGTCCCCCCCACACGAGATGGAACGGCAACCGTCGACCGTAACCAGCCGAACCTCTTCCAACCGCGGTAATCCCTGCAATATTCTGGTCTCGTTTTGGAATCGTCTCGTCGCCTCCTCCATGCTGACCACCTCCATGCCAACTGTTCTGCCCTCTGACATCATCCGATTCTCCGGTTCCTCAGCCTGCGACAATACTTCCGGCGATGGCGGCGGACCATGGTAAGCAACATAGCAAGGATCGCCGAGCCAAGAGTCCGACGCGTCAACATCCTTCCTCATCGCTTTAGAAAGGCAATGATCCAGCAAATGAGCAGTCGAGTGACGTCTCATCATTCGAAATCTCGAGTCCCAGTCGATCTCACAGTTTACTTTGGAGAAGGAATCATTCTCTAGCGTACCCTCAACCAATTTTCCCCAATGCACTATCACTGACCCCGACTGCATGACCTTCTTGACCTGAAGCTTGAACCCAGCTCCAGCCATGATACCCTTGTCCGATGGTTGACCTCCACCCTTCGGATAGAAGATCGTCTCATCCAGTACTATGTAGTAGTGCTTCTTCTCGTCCGGCGCTACCCGCAGGATCTTAGATTCGCCGGTCGTCTTGTAACTATCCCGCCGGAAAATGGGATTGTGGGAGGCAGGCCTTTTGCTAGCTTTGCAAGGTCTGCCAAGAACTAGTCATATTGTCCCATGTCTTTCCAGAATAAGTAATTTCTTAGGATACTACGACGTGGTCGATGTCGAAATATCTCTTGACCAACAATCGGGTCTTGTCGATCGTTCGTCCATTCTTGCCGATCGCAATGGCCTTGTCCTTCGGATCCACTTCGACAACTACGATCTTCTTGTCCGGACGTTCGGTAACGCGTACCTCCTTCAGTCTAGCAGGAGACAATGAATTCCTGACCAATTGCTCAGGCGTCTCGGCATATTCAACAACCTCGATCTGACGATTGGTCATGCGTCTTAGATTGTTGATGTTCTTACCACCTTTACCTATGGCAAGTCCCATGTCGCCCTGCTTCGCCACAAAAATTATCCTGTCCAGCTTTTCATCGATTACACAATCCTGTGTCGTGGCCCCCGTAACACTTTCGAAGAGGGCCATGTACTTCATCTCTTCACTCGTCAGCTTAATCTTCGGCTGCAGCATCACTTGCTCTCAGCCAACTCCAATACCGAGGAGTCCCCTGCCTCTTTCACTGTGAGGGCGCTCACAGGGTATGGCCTTTCGCACAACGCACCCAGATCAAGGCTTGA
>VBBH01000005.1 GCA_005888695.1 Candidatus Bathyarchaeota archaeon | reverse complement strand
GGATTATTACTGCCTTTCTATACCGCCCGCAGTGCCAGCCATATCAAAGACCTCGATAGTGAGGATCGACCGTCCGATCAAGAAAGCTCACGAGTTGAAACAAAGAATCGTGAGATAGCCGGTTCAAGGTTACAACAGTCCTATATTTTTCGCGACCTGCCCACGCCTCCGGCGGTCAGGCGAGTCCCGAAAGTGGGACAAATGGCGGTTAACATTTGACAGTTGACATGATCAGGAGGGGCTGGCCTTACTTTGAAGGATATCCATTCCCTGAAAGATTCGTCTACTTAGACGGTTTAAAGATCCACTATGTAGACGAGGGATACGGCGGCCGGCCGGTGTTGATGGTTCATGGGAATCCGGCATGGTCCTACATCTGGCGACGACTGGTGCCGCCAATCAGTCTTGGACATAGAGCGCTTGCATTGGACTTGATGGGATTTGGCAAGTCTGACAAGCCGAACCCGAACCTGCATGATTTCCCTCATCACGCCAGGATCGTCTCAGGGTTCATTGAATCTCTTGGTCTTCGCAACATCGTCCTCATCGTCCATGATTGGGGTGGCCCCTTCGCCATGCATTACTTGGCAAGACACTCAGAGAACGTGGCTGGATTGATCCTGATGAACACGTTCCTAACTACCGACTATAGAATACCGCCAAGCGTTGCTTCCAAGATCACGCCGGCAATAATCAAGGAAGCATCTGTGCATCCCGAGAAGATAACGGATGCAGAGATGGAAGCGTACTGGGCACCGTTCCAAGATGATGAGTCAAAGAAAGTCTACCAAATGTTTCCAATGATGTTCCCCAATTCTCCGACCCATCCCAGCTTCAAACCAATGAGAGAAGTCGAGCAGAGTCTTCCCCACCTGAAAATTCCCACGATGCTCGTCTGGGGGACAGCGAGAAGCGGGACCATCTATCCAGAAAAGATATCAAAATTGATCCCTGGATCGAAACTTTGCCAAGTCAACGCTGGCCATTTTGTGCAGGAAGACGCACCCGAAGAAGTTGAGAAGCTGGTTCTCAACTTCCTAGAAGAAAACAGCATCTAATCAGAATCTAAGCAGCCTTATCACGGAGCCTGCATCAAGAATATGACATCGAGAACAACTTCGCGCGCATAACTGGGTCAACCTTCGCTAAGCCACTGTTCCTTGAGCCACCCGTCATGGACAGATGCTTCCGCCACTTCAGCTGTCTGTCTTATCTCCTTTGGGCCTCTGAGCGCAGAGATTCCGGCGGCGATAAGATTTACGGCTGCAAATGCAATCAATGCCACTTTCAAACCGTTGAGAAGTAAGACCCTGTCAGATAGTGCAGTAAGCGTCTCGTTACTAGTTATACTGATGAGACGACTGTAAGGAATGACGATTGTCATCATTGCGGTGGCGAACGGGATGCTACCAACAATGCTTGTATTGATTACCAGTACTCTTATGCCGGATGAGATTCCACGCCTCGACGGCGGGACAGCACCCATGACACTGCTGGCGTTTGGGCTCCGGAAGAGACCGATGCCAAAACCAACCAGTGAGAGCCAAATCGCGACCTGTATGTAGGGAGTATCGATATTCAATCCTGACATAAGTACGAAACCAATCGAAGCGATCGATAAACCAAGTGTGCTGAGGCCTCTAGCTCCATACTTGTCGGAAAGCGAGCCGCTAGAGGGACCGACGAGAAGAAGGGTTGCCTCTAATGGTATCAATGCCAGACCTGCATTGTATGCTGAGAATCCTCTGACAAGTTGAAAGTATAATGTCATGACAAACGCGAGTGATGCAAAGGCCAGTCCACTGAAGAGGTTGGAAAGGTTACCTATGGTAAAGACTCGGTTCTTGAATAAAGACAGATCAAGGACCGGAGACTTAGTATGTCTTTCAATTGATAGGAAAATAACTGTCAGAACAAGACTAGTCAAGAGTAACAAGACCGTAATTGGCGAGTCTAGGCCGCCCAGGGTAAGACCGAGGAGGAGGCTCGTAATGGCTACCGAGAATGTGACTGCCCCAGGAATGTCGAATTGTTCCTTGGCCGCGGGGGCTGAGATTTCCCGGAGTCTCTTGCGCGACCAGTATGTGCCGAATATTCCCACGGGGACGTTGACAAGGAAGATGGATCTCCAGCCAATAATTGGTGTGACGATTAGAATTCCGCTAAGAGTATAGCCTGTTATGGTGCCGGCGTTAATTGCTACCTGATTGAGCCCGATACCCTTTCCCAATTGACCCGTACCGGCAAAGGCGTCTGTAACAATGGCAACACCGTTCACGAAGAGTAATGCGGCGCCAGTTCCCTGGACCAGGCGAAATGCAAGCAAGAACTCAGCCGTAGGCGACAAGCCAGACAACAAAGACCCCACGGTGAAAATTGCGAAGCCCCAAGTGTAGAGCCGAACTCTTCCAAAGAGGTCCGCGACTCGGCCAATGGTCACGAGCAGTACTGTGATGGCGAGCCTGTAGATTGTGATGATCCAGATGCCAACGACGATGTTTGTGTGAAGGTCATTGACGACTGTCGGAAGCCCAACTATTATGATGCTGGCGTCGAGGGTCGCCATGAAAATTCCGACGGTTGTGACAGTGAGCACGACCCACTTGTAATCCATTTAGGAGCCCTCGTTATCCCGGAGAATCCCATTCGAATTCAACGCCTAATTTAAGGAAAGCAACGAGTGGCCGAGAACCAAATCTGAAGATTCACACATTCTTGGACGGGAATACGTTCGAAAGAGTGCGGTCGACTCGGTTAGAAGTGTCGACTGTTCAGCCTGTCATCGATCGCATCAGCAAGAGAATGTTTCTCTTCCTTTCTCTAAGCCTCCTCTTGCTGTAGTTGTACCATTCTGGACCATATGGAATGTATTCTCCCACCTTGTATCCCTGATCTACGAGTTCGTTTTTCAGGTCATCCCTGATACCTTTGAGGAATTCGAATTCGAAATCAACAGAGCGTTCCTTATTCAGAACCTTAGCTTGTGCGATCAACTTGTCATCATGTGTTCCTACGACGAATCTGCCTCCATTCTCGAAGAGGATTCTCAAGAGACCAAGATAGTTCTGGTCGACCTCGCTCTTCTTCTTGAAAGCCACGTCAGCACTCTCAGGATAAGCTCCCTTAACGAGACGTATCATGCTTCCAATACTAAGGAGGTTTTCTAGGTCGGATCTTGTTCTTCTCAAGTTCGCCTGCAGGCAAAGCCCAAGATCTTGGTAACTGTTGAAGTGTTCGCGATAGACTTGAATTGTATTTTCGGTATATGGCGAGTTCTCCATATCGACCCAGACGGAACGCTTCGTCTCCCTTGCCTTGTCAAGAATTCGACCGAGATTTTCACTAAACAGGGACTTTTCAGCGGTCAAACCGAGCTGGGACGGTTTGACGGATATCGCTCCGAGGACGTTTGCCTCGTGCATCCTGTCCATCAATTTCAAGTACTCTCCGACGTACTCTTCTATCAGCTTCCTGTCGGGTGTGTGTTCTCCCAGCCGATTTACGATCGCTGTCATCTTTTTCTCGTTCGTGTGTTGTGCGTCAAGGATTGCGTCTTCGAGGTTGTAGCCAGCTATCCAACGTTTAGCTACGCGGTAGAGTAATCGTTCAGTGATGCCGGGCATTCATCCACAAACTCTCAGCTCGTTCTGGTGCGAGTAAAAAGAGTTGCCAATCAGACACCTAGTACACTCGCTCCAATAGGCGGAGAACTTCGCTAGTGTTTTGTGAGCCAATTTCTTCGGCTATCTTTGGAAGGTCTTTCTTAGGAATGTCGTAGCTGCTTAGCTTTTTTGTCAGAGCTAATTCCTTCAAAAGTTCCGTGACCTTGTCAGCCGCCATCAAGCTGGCTTGCTCGACAGTCATCTTGTCCACCTGAACTCCTTCAGCTAGTGCAACAGGGATGAGACGTTCTGGTGTCTTGCTGGCAGTCATTCTCATAACTTCTGCAAGAGTGATGCATGAGGTGATGCCGTGTGGAATGTCGTACCTTGCTCCTATCACTCGCCCAATGGCATGACTCAATCCTGTCCCTACACTGATCGGTCCTGCATAGGACATCCAAGCAGCCATCTGACAGGAAAGTCTAGAGGTAAGATCGGCCGGATCTTCACTCGATTTTGGCAGGTATCGGAAGATGAGTCTAATTGCTTCTAGGGCAAGCGTGTCAACATATGGTTGGTGTTTCGGAGAAATGATTGATTCGACTGCATGGTCGAGACTTCTCATTCCCGTGGATGACCACAGCCATTTCGGTGTGGGAATTGTGAGTTGAGGGTCGAGGAAGACGACTCTCGGGACCATGCGTGGGTCTCTCACACCCATTTTTCGCTTCTGATTTTCATCTGTCATTCCGGCGGTATGAGAAAATTCCGCGGCTGAGAGTGTCGTGGGGATCGCTATGTGTGGTAGGGATGGTTTTGAAAAGTCTCTAGACAATTCCTTTACGAGGATTTTTGTCGAGTCGATGGGGCTTCCCCCTCCTAGGCTGATCAATGCGTCAGCTCCACTCTCCTGTGCCTCCTGAGCTGCCTTCCTTATCGGCCCGAGAGGAGCATGTTGCAGTATTTCATGGAATACTCCGGCAAATTTCCGTCCGGAGTACTCTTCGACTTGTGATACAAGCTTCGTCTTGCCATAGATGGTTCTGCCCGTCATGAGAAAGGGCTTCTTGCATCCTAGACGGTCAAGCTCTTCGCCTAGAAGGCGTGATGACCCCGGTCCAAAACGGACCCTCTCTATCGGTAGGTAAGTGTACTCTCCTGAAGGAATGTCCTCTGAGAATTCTTCCATCTTAATCTGCAGGAGTCGGGTTGGATAATTAGGACTTGGCACAAGCATGTCCTCTCAGCCCCCCATTCAGTCTGGTAGGCCCTTGTGAGCGGTTTTCCAAGCGTGAGAAACAGCTAAAACCTGCCACGCTAAGCGGTGAAAACGGAGACGTCTGAATACCGATGCAACAAGTCGAACAGCTACCGATCGAAGGGATTGATTACGTTGAGCTTTACGTCGGAAACGCTAAACAAGCAGCATTCTTTTACCAGAACGCGTTTGGATTCCAACCTGTAGCCTACAGCGGCCCGGAGACTGGGGTCAAGGACAAGGTTTCCTACCTTCTCCAGCAGTCGGACATTCGACTTCTACTTACTACGGGTCTCGTTCCTGATCATCCTGCATCCAGATTCGTTCAAACACACGGGGATGGAGTCGCAGACATTGCAATGCGGGTCCAGAATGTGGATTGGCTGTACAAGGAGGCAGTGAAGAGAGGAGCAAAAGGGATCATGGAGCCGAGAGTTTTGAAGGATGAGCATGGAGCGTTGAAGGGCGCGGCCATTTCCGCCTACGGGGACACAGTTCACACGTTCATCGAGAGAACAGAGTACAAGGGGACGTTCGCTCCGCACTTCAAAGCAATAGAATCAAAGACGAAGGTGGAACCCGTCGGGCTTCGCCGCGTGGACCACGTCGTTGCGAACGTCGAGGAGGGAAAAATGGATTATTGGGTTGAGTGGTATGGTAGAGTCTTCGGATTCACTCAACTAGTTAGCTTCGACGATCGAGACATCAGCACAGAGTATTCAGCGCTCAAATCCAAAGTGATGCGCAACGTATCAGGTACCGTCAAGTTCCCGATTAACGAGCCTGCCCGTGGAAAGAAGAAGAGCCAGATCCAAGAGTACCTAGAATTCTTCAAGGGAGCCGGCGTCCAGCATCTCGCAATCTCCACCGAAGACTTGGTCTCAACAGTCACCAAATTACAATCTCGAGGCGTGGAGTTTCTGCTCACCCCAGACTCCTACTATGACGAATTGCCCAAGCGGATGAAGGACCTCCCAGAGAAATTGGAAACGTTGCGACAACTCAGAATTCTCGTTGACAAGGACGATAAGGGGTCGATGCTTCAGATATTCACGAAACCTCTCCAGGACCGTCCGACTCTCTTCTTCGAATTGATCCAGAGGAAAGGGAGCGAGTCCTTCGGGAAGGGCAACTTCAAGGCATTGTTCCAAGCAATAGAGCTGGAGCAAGAGAAAAGAGGAAACCTCTAGGCGTCAGCAAACGCCACTTTGAAACTGGTCACTTACACCGATAAGAAGGACGAGCCTGGCAACACCAGTGCCGGCCTAGTCTGGGGAGACTGGATACTAGACATTAGACATCTTCCAAGCATTGCAAAACGATTAGGCATTAAAACACTCCGAGCACCGTCGAGATTTTCCAAAGGAAACAAAACCGTCCTAGATGTCATCGCCCGAGGACCTGAGACTCTTGCAGAATTGCAGACACTGTCGTGGCGTGTCTTCAATCGTATGAAACCAGGCACTGAGAATGAAGGGCTCAAGCGATTGGAAAAATCGCGACTGTTAGCGCCTATTCCAAAACCTCCCACTCTAAGGGATTTCTACGCGTTTGAGGAACACGTGAAAGCTGCCCGTGCAAAGAGAGGGCTTGAGATGGTCCCTGAATGGTATGAGATTCCCGTCTTTTACTATTCTAATCCTAACGTGATTTACGGTCCAGACGATGAGATCCCGATCCCGTCCTATACCAAAGCACTGGACTTCGAGCTCGAAGTTGCATGCGTGATCGGGAAAAAGGGCCGCGACATCCCTCTAGAGCAGGCGGAGTCTTGCATCGCCGGCTACACGATCATGAACGACTGGAGCGCAAGAGACATCCAAGCAAAGGAGATGAAAGTTGGACTTGGTCCTGCCAAAGCTAAGGATTTTGCGACTTCGATAGGACCATGGCTTGTAACACCTGACGAACTGGAGGATACGAAGACGGGACGAGGAAGCTACAAGTTGGAGATGACCGCTCGGGTAAACGGTAGGCTGGTATCGAGGGGAAACATGGAGTCAATGCACTGGACGTTTCCACAAATGATCGCGCATGCTTCCCAAGCTGTCGAGTTGCAGGTTGGGGACGTGTTTGGATCAGGAACTGTCGGAACCGGTTCCCTAGTTGAGCAGCAGTCCAAAAGAACGAAATGGTTGAAGCCAGGGGATACGGTGGAGCTTGTGATAGAGCGGCTTGGAACTCTTCGGAATAAAGTTATAGAGGCAAAGGCCAAGAAGACGAAAGAAGGTAACTAGTTGCCCAGCTACTACCACTTGGGGAAAATTCCGCCGAAGAGGCACACTCAGTTCAAGAAGCCTGATGGCTCATTCTATCCTGAAGAAATCTTCGGTACGGAGGCATTCTCCGGAGTATACTCCACCCTATACCACAACAACCTTCCAACACGAGTTTCGCATATCAAGAAGCTCAAGGATCTTTCTGTTGCTGAATGGGAGACTGATGTGCATCGGCACCATCACTTACGGACAAAGGGAGTCGAAGCAGGCGGCGACGCTATCGCTTCGCGGCAGCCACTGTTCTTTAACGAGGACGCGTTCATCTCTGTCTCCCGTCCCACGCATAATATGGACTATTTCTTCCGCAATGCACAAGGCGACGAACTCTACTTTGTCCATGAAGGGACCGGGACACTGGAGTCAGTGTTCGGAATCCTACCTTTCCACCAAGGCGACTACATCACGGTCCCGAGAGGCACGACGTACAATATCACTCTACAGGGGAAAGAGAATCGGATGCTGGTCGTTGAATCAGCCGGCTCGATAGAGGTCCCGAAAAGATATCGGAATGATTACGGTCAACTGACCGAGCTTGCACCGTTCTCCGACCGAGATTTTCGACTACCCAGCAAACTCGTGACTCACGACGATAAGGGAGAATTTGAAGTTCGGGTCAAGATAGACAATGAGTTGATGTCGTATGTTTTTGATTATCATCCGTTTGACGTGGTCGGCTGGGACGGTTACCTCTATCCTTGGATCTTCAATGTGACCGATTTCGAACCCTTAACCGGCAGAGTCCATCAGCCTCCACCAGTCCATCAAACATTCGAAGCTCCGGGATTCGATGTACTCTCATTTGTACCGCGCAAGCTGGATTATCATCCCGAGGCCGTCCCGGTCCCCTACAATCACAGCAACATCGACAGTGACGAGATTCTGTACTACGTGAGCGGAGACTTTTCTAGCCGAAGAGGCATAGACATAGGATCGTTCACACTCCACCGTCGAGGGATCCATCATGGACCCCAGCCGGGAGCAGTAGAAGCAAGCATTGGGAAGGAGGCGACTAACGAGCTTGCGATCATGGTCGAGACCCATAAGCCCCTGAAACTAACGTCCGCAGGCGCAAAATACGACGACGCAGGCTATCCCTTCAGCTGGTTAGGCACTTCAGCAAAGAAGTAAGAATACCTCTTTTAACAAAATTACATGCCCTAGAGAGAGGATCGCTGGAATTCGCTCATTTTGAAGCCTGATCACCAATCGGAGCTCGCCTTTTCTGGCCCCCGATGATCTCCTCGCAAAATTCCGCTATGTTTAAATGAATAAACCCGTTTCCGCAAAATGCTATTCCTAGCATTTTGAACGATTTGACGCAGCTCTCCTTCAAAATGAGGCGCAGGAGAAAGTTAAGTTGTAAAAATAGGGGTGGGTAGCACCGCAAAGTTCAAGACGTGAAAGAGACTTTCCGAATACTTTCGGACTGACTATCTATCCTCCTCATGAACTGTTTAAGATAACCGTCAAAAGGAGCCGAAATACCCGAAAAAATCTGCAACAAAAAAAGTTTTACAAGCATTTTCCAAAAGTGCCTGCGAATTTTATTTTGGCCCCCACCCCCCATTATTTTTCTCCAGCCACACAGGCGAGCAGGAATAGAAAACTACTACGCCGTAAGCAAAGGTGCCACAGGCTGCATGGCCTCCTCCTGCTCCAAGCGCTTCTTGATCCTCTTCAAACGGAAAAAATCCTCACGCTCCCTCTCCTGCAACGACATCTCGATATACCGAATCGTGTTCTCAATCCGCGGAATAACAATGTACTCCAAACTATTCACTCGCCTCTTCGTAGCAGCAATAGCCTCTGCCAATCGACGAATCGCAGCCTCCGCCGCAGACAACTCAACCATATTCTTAACAGCCTCAGACATCAACCCCACAGCCTCATCCAACTTCGACGAGGTCCCCAGCATACTGTAAGGATAACCTTCCAACGGTCGAACCTTCACCGAAGCATGAGGAATAGACACACCAATCACATTTCTCGTCGACGCTTCCACATCAAACCTATCCTGAACAGTCAAGCTCGCCTCAGTCAAACGCTCGAAACCCATCAGCATCTCAGCCTCTGCAAACCTACGATAGGTCTGCGCAAGAATATCCTGAGTTCGCTGCCTTAGAGCGCTGATCTCACGAGCGAACTGGAAGAACTCGATCATCAAAGCATCCAACTTCTCCCTCAACAGATCGCCCCCCCTCTCA
>VBBH01000004.1 GCA_005888695.1 Candidatus Bathyarchaeota archaeon | reverse complement strand
GGTTGGCTTTTCGATGGGAGGAGCCCATTCTTTGTTGTTGAGCACTTTGAAACCTGAGAGTGTCGGAGCCGTCGTCGTATTCTATGCGGCGTGGACTGAGCCGAACTTTTCCAACGCTCGAGCATCTTTTCTGGGACATTTCTCGCCTGATGATGAGTGGGAGCCTGTTGAAGGGGTGCGGGCTACGGAGGAGAAGATTCGCGGGGCTGGAAGAGAAGTTACGTTTCACTTCTACCCAGGCACGAAACATTGGTTCGTCGAAGAGAATAGGCCGATAGAGTACAAGCGGGACGCGGCAGATCTGGCTTGGAAGAGGACGTTGGAGTTCCTCGACAGTAAATTGCAATAGCATAATGAAGAGTTGAGGGAAAAATATGAGAAAAATAGCTGTGTTATCGTTTGTAACTCTTGACGGAGTTATGCAGGCCCCAGGCGGACCAGATGAGGATCCGAGTGGAAATTTCAAACATGGAGGATGGTCCGTTGGCTACTGGGATGATGTTATGGGAAAAGTGATGGCTGAACAGATGGGACATCCATACGATCTCTTGCTTGGCCGAAAAACCTATGAAATATTCGCAGCCTATTGGCCAAAAGCAAAAGACGTCCCGGGCGCGGACGGACTTAACAAAGCCAGAAAATATGTTGTATCCAAGACCCCTAGAAAACTTGATTGGAATAATTCCGTACTCGTCACGGGCAACATCCCAGAAGAGATTAAGAAACTCAAGAGGCAGGATGGGCCTGAATTACAGGTTCACGGAAGTTCTAATCTTATCCAGACTCTTCTAAAACATGATCTCGTTGACGAGTTTCTTTGAAAATATTTCCTGTTACTATTGGACACGGGAAGCGGCTCTTTGGTGACGGCACGATGCCGGCCGGTTTCAAGCTTCTTGAAAGTAAGAGTTCGACCAAAGGTGTTATCGTCGCCACATATGGACGAGACGGAGAGATCAAAACAGGATCCTTTGCCTAAGTAATCAAGCAAGAGAACTCAACTCTCGTCTCCCTCTTCTATCTCTAGAGTCAGCACTTGACATTCACTTAGTCCAAAGATTTGAAAACTCGAGGCTAGAATACAAGCTGGCTAGAGTGTAATCTGGCCTGGAAGAGGGCATTAGAGTTCCAGGACAGTAAACTACGATAATCCGCTGGACGAAAGAGACCTCCACTGGAGGAGAACCAGTACACCATGTTCTCGGTTACTTCTCTATTGCCTAATATCAGATTCAACCTTAAGATACCGCAAATGTTAAGCGTTGAATTAGGACGAACAGAGAATCCGGTTTCTGGGGTGAGTCCATCCCCTGAGGAGCCACAAATCCCTTGGCGAAGTGTCAAGGAGGGCATGTTGAGACGAGTGCCGCTCATCAGTAAGAGAAGATAGCGGGATGAAGATCAGGTATCGTACGCTCGTAGTCTTGCTCCCGTTGCTGCTCCCAGTGGCAACTTTTGCAAACGAGGATGCACCCATCGCTAGCTCATCTGACTTGTATCTTTCCGCTGAAGGTTCAACTCTTTCTTCGATCGAGTCAACTAACGATCTCAACGTTGATGGAAATTCAGCCGTGACTCCGAACTCAGAGTCACAGTGTCCAGACCTCACTGACCTCCACTCGTCCATGGAAGTCAAGATGTTCAACGGGGGAAATTCATTCAGCTTTGGTGAGTTCGCCCGAGAACGAATGTACTCTTGCCCTCTCACATCTCTTCGAAGTACCTCGGAATCCGTCAGGTCATCTGTGGACTCATTTCGGGTAATCCAAACCAGACGGTTGGAAGTCTACGGTTATTGGGCGTGGCTCATAGGAGTCCTTGGAATTATTGTCCACCGCCGATCAGAATCTTCAGTGTATTCGACCAGGTTCAAAAAGAGGAGGAACAGAATAGATATGCTTGCAGAAATACTCCGGGTATCTGTTGCTGGAACACGAAAGACCCGTATCATTCAATCAGCAAATCTGAACTCAAAAATCATTGAAGGATACTTGGTTTCCCTGGAGCAGGCGGGATTACTCCAGAGGCCGACCGCGAGACCCTCGATTTTTATCACAACTACAAGAGGACAACTGTTTCTCCTGTTATATCTCAAGATGAACGAGCTTCTGAGTCGAGAGATGCGAGGTCTCAAGACCCCCAGAATCTTGCGCGGTCGAGGAGAAGTCTGGCCTGATTATAGGCGGAAATGTTGACGATCGCCCCAATCTATCGACATGGCTCGATGTCCCACGAGCCCATGAGGACTCGAGCGTAGTGGGCGTATCTTCAGAATAACTTCTTGTGAAACATAGTTTCATTTATGGTAAAAGGCGGGTCCAGATAGAATTGGACTCTGGTAAGGACGATAGAGAAAATGGAGAAATCCTGGAGGATACCTCGTTTTTGGCTTGCGTTTTTCCTCGTCGCGATTATCCTGTTGCCTGCGATCAGTGGCGTCGCCCCGCTTGCCAGAGCCCCTGGTACAGCTGAGCGGGTCCTCCGCTACCCTAGCGGTCCTCCACTTACGCTTGATCCGTCGGCCGCGCAGGACATCGGCGATGTCGAGTTCATTAACCTCTATCTTGCTGGTCTGGTCAGACAGAGCACTGATGGAGCAGCTATTCCCGACTTGGCGCAGAGCTGGACGGTTTCAGCAGACGGACTTACCTACGTCTTCAAGCTTCGCGAAGGGATAGTGTGGTCCGATGGGCAGCCTGTTACTGCCGCGCAGTTTCGAGACGGAATTCTTCGGACGTTAGATCCCGCGATAGGTAGTCCCCTCAGCGTATATTTCTCGATAATCTCAACCATCGAGGCCACTTCCACTGACACCCTCACGGTCACGCTAAAGGCCCCGGCCGCCTACTTCATCTCGCTAGTCAGCCTATCAGCTGCGTACCCATTCCGGGCCGACAACGCTCCATTGTACGACACTACACCACCGCAACCCCCACCTTGTCCGTCTCAACCTTGCGCGGCTCCTGCGACCCGGCTCAAGGCTGCGGGCGCTTATACTATTTCGAATCTGGAGGTCAACGAGGTCGACGGGAGCGGCAAGATGGTCTTCATGCGCAACCCCCTCTTCTACGACAAGAGGAATGTTTTCTTCGACCGAATCGAGCTCACTTTCTATCCCGCAGGAACCTTGTTTGCCGAGGTTCTCCCGTCTTACTTGGACGGCACGTTCGACGTAATTGGAGTTCCAGGAATCAATCTCAGCGACTCTGACCCCACAAACTCTTCTAGGACACTTCGCGATAGGCCCGACTTTCGCATTCTGCCCGACAATGGGGTAAGTTACATCGCGCCCCTCCACACTACCCCGCCCATGAACGTTCAGCTCGTGCGGAAGGCGTTCTCGGCCGCAACGGACCGGAGGTCGTTCGTGGAAAAAGTCTTGGGAAGTGTGGGAGTACCGGCCACGAGTGTGACGCCACCTGGGAACTTTGGCACTGTTGCTGGGCAGGGCATCGGGCAGGACTTCGACCCAAAGCATGCGAAAAATTGGCTGGCAGAGGCCGGTTTCCCCGACGGGGCCGGCCTCCCGCCGATACGCTTTCGCTACATCGGCCAAAGGATTGCTGGGAGTGAGACGCCGGAACGCCCGTACGGTTTACCTGATATGCGTTTCCCCAGGAACATTGCGGCGAAATTCATCCAGGACAACTGGGAACAGGTACTAGGAGTAACGGTCGTGCTTGAGCCGATTCCGGGGCCTCGCGCGGTTCCAAAGTTCCTAGCTTCGTTGGCCGCGGATCCGCCTCACTTCTTCCGGCAGGCATGGATAATGGACTATAGGGACGCACAGAACTCGATGCATGACCTCTTCTATCCGGACAGTCTCTTCCACCGCCAAGCCTTCGATGACCAGCAATACCGTCAATTTGTCGACCGGGCAGCCGTAGAGACCGACTCAGGGAAGAGGCTCTTCCTCTACGAGAAGGCCGAAAGAATCTTTTGTGAAGAGCAGGACCACGTGATACCGCTCTTCTATTTCGCCGAAGCTGACCTCGTGAAGGGAGGGCTCGTTATGCCGGACCTCTTCAACGCCCGGACTTGGTTACAGGCCTTCTGACTATCGCGTGGGACGATGTTGACATCCACTCTCTTTCGATGCTGACGGACTGGACGGGAGTATTGAAATTGCTGGACACCTTCACAAGATCCTATCTGCCTTCACCGCGTTCGCCGAAATGTCAACGGTAGGAGTCCCTGCTCGAGTTCAGAACCGAGTTAGCGAAGCCCTTTACGCTGATTTCCATTTTATGTACATAACAAAATGCTCGATCCCTCTGTGATTCGGATTCTCTCAGGCCTTCTGGCGCTCGTCTTATTCGTCAGTTACATCTTATTCTTTGGAGTTTTCATACGAAAAAAGCTGGATCAGGGCTCGGTTAGAGCTTCAAAGTTTATTCTCATCAATGTCTGGTTTCTACTGGGTTCTCTACCGCTCATCTTCTATGTACTGGGCGCTGCGGTGCCGAGCTGGGTTTACGGGACGCCCCTCAATCTTTCTTTCAACGGCGCGGAAATTCTGCGGTTCGTTTCGGTGTTTATAGTATTATCTGGGCTAGTTCTTCTTCTTTGGAGAGGTCGGGTCCTCGGACGCTTCATGAGGGTCGAGATAGAGTTCAGGGAGAAGCATGAGCTAGTGACCAGGGCCATATTCTCGCATCAGGCATCCTACGTACACCGGCGCTCTACTGGTGGAGTTGGGGACACTCTTCTATTCCTTAACCTAGTCCTTGTCATAGGCTTTCTTGCTCGTGTCGCCATGGCGTACAAGAGAGCGATCCTAGAGGAAGAGCTCCTTTCATCTCCAGATGGATTCGGACAATCTTACAAGGACTATATGATCAGGACGGGCAGATTTCTGCCGAGTCTGGCGAGACACCTTCATGACAGAGATAAGCGTCACGAACCATACAGAGACTATCTGACGAAAGTCTGGAGACGAATAGTTGCACGGCGTATTGTGTCCGGTTACGTTCTGATTAGGGCTTTCTCGGGAAGCACTTCCGGTAGGGTAAGAGTAGTCCCGTCAACCATACCACTGCAAACACCAGATCGAATACCTGAAGCATGAAGCTTGCTCCTGCTTCTAGGTCAATTGCGCTGCCGGCGATCCAGATGGCCAAAGGTGTCCAGAGTATGTACCATGACCACCTTTCTCCTTTCTTGTATGGTATGGCGGCTATTGCCACAAGGAGGACGCTCCCTGACAGGGTTGCAATTCCAATTGTTCTCTGAAAATATCTAATGAGACTCGCAATGGTCGAGTTCCCGGTTACTATCTGCTCCCATGTCATTCCAGTCAGGTTTCTTATGATTCCGGCATCGAGTTGCCCTGATACTGCAAGTATTTGCGCAAGGCCTGTTATCAGGCCAAGTATTCCGATAGCGAAGAAAATTATCCATGCAAACTTCTCGTACCCCTTCTCGGCCCTTGGTAATTCCATGCTTGACAAAGACATCTGACTCCAAGTCGTCAAGCTAGGTAGTAATTGCTCGTCCGCGTCTCCATAGAATTATCCCAGCAATGATAAGCCAAGTCCAGTACGCGGGGTATGCGATGAGCGCTTCTATGATCGCGCCGGGAAGAGTTACGCTGACAATAAACAATGCTCCGAGCGCTACCAGGGCCCAACCTAGGTAAGGGTTGAGTTCGCTTCCACGGGCCATGACAGCTCCTAACAGTATGGCCGCTCCCCCACAGGTGATTATTGCTGTTAGACCCCAGCTGTAAAGGAACGCCCCAAGAGCCGTCATTGCAGCGACGGCGATGTTCTTCTCGGCTTCAGGAGCAGCAGCAAAGGTGTTGGCAAGGAACGGCTCACCGGCCAGAGAGAGCCCAACAATCATCAAATAGAAAATCTCCGAAACGATCGCAATGACAGTTCCGAAAGGGGCCAGTCCGTAATTCGTTCCGCGTAAGATGTTGAAGAGGCTTAGCCAGAACGCGATGACAAGTATATGGCCGACAAGTACTACTCCCCAGAGCAGCATCCAGATAGTCTGTGTCGATGTGGATGTAAGAGAGGTCAGAATTTCTCTCGAACTCAGGGTGAAGTCGAACGCCCGCATAGAAATAATGCGGGAGAAGGCGACAATCTGTATCAATCCGTTTATGCTACCGAATATGCCCCTACCTGAAGTAGCCGTTTTCGACCGATTATAGAGTCTGACGTGGTGGTCATTTGACTTGGCAAGCCTACTTAACAATTGAGACTTCGACGCAGATTCGCTTCGCCGAAGAGTCGTCGTAAATGAAAAAGGGGGAATGGTTTCCCTCCCGGGACGTCACTTCTTTGAGTATGTTTTGGCCTCTAATTCTCCCGTTACGAAGTTGTATGTTCCTTCGCTCTGAGTCTTCATGGAGTTGAGCCAGGCAAGTTTTCTGGAATTCGTCTGGTACGTATCCTCACTCTGGAACTTGGCGGTCGCCGGCGTGTCCTGCCATCCTTTTCCATGGTTCGTGATTAGTACGGTATCACCATCGTTTGTGGCGTTGATTCCTTTGACCTCAAACTCAAAAGTTCCATCCGGTTTTCCAAGAACGGTGACCGTTTCCAAATGCATCGCCTCGAATTTGCCCTTAACCTGCCCCTGAAGATTATACTCGCTTCGAACACCCGCCGGCGTGAAATCCTTGATTGTCACGGTTGTGGTCTTCTCCCTTAGCTCAAAGAGTAGTTCGCCTTTCTCCTCCGCAAACTGAGTTTCCATTCCCAAATGTTCATCCTCCCTTTCGTCTGGGTAATTTGTGTCATCGCGCCCCTCCTCGGCGCTTTGCCAGCTAGAACCGAATCTGGGCCCGGAAAAAGAGGCGACAGGTGATTTGAAATGGCGGTTGACAATCACACTGGGTCAGAATTTAACACTGCCGGCATCGATCTAGAAACTCAGTTCTAATTCTAGCAACGAGTCTAGCGATCCTCCCGCCACTCGCTAATAAGAATGCGTCCGAAGTTGAAACTGGATAGTGGCAGTCAATGCAGTAGGCCGATGAACAGCCGACGAGGTCACTTTGACGATTGTAGTGCTTACGATACTTTCCTTTAGCTTGACGGGACTATTCTGTTATCGTATCGGCGTATTGAAGTTGAGTATTGCCCAGAAGCGTGCAAGTATGCAGAGAGGGTCAGTATTCTGGCTTATCGGGACTCTCTTCGCAGTGTTGGAGCCAGCTCTGATCTTGTTCACAGCCGGACTTAGTATTGTCGGCCTTGTAGCATTGAGCGCTTGGCTCCTGTACACTTTCTTGACGCTGCGCGACGCCAATGCATACAGGAAATCTCTAGGTTCTACCTGATGTCAGGCGGAAAAAGGCGATTGGAGGATCTTCAATTTCGAAATGTCTGCCGAGCAACATGGTCTGCCGGGTCATAAGACGTGTGGAAGATCTTCTTTCTCTTTGGAGATCTGTCGAGTCCGTCCCGTAGTCGAATAGGAAAAAGAGGACGTTTGAAGGGCGTGTCTACATTCTGCCGGCTGACTGGAATAGGGCGAACGTATTGTTGTCCGGGTCTTGGAGGATCGCGAAGAATCCCATTTGCGGAATCTCTTCCTTTGCATGAACAACTTTAGCTCCGAGACTTGTGGCTTTGGCTAGAGATTGGTCTATGTTGATGACGCTGAAGTAGTTGATGAACCCCGTTTCGCCCATTGTCCGTTTGTATAATCCGCCAATAGTCTCGTTCTTGGCTGCGTCTTTGTGCGATATCATCCAGTAGTCCATTGTGCCTGCGGGCATTTTGTTGAATTTCCAGCTGAGCAGCTGTTCATAGAAACGGGTCAGTTTCGCTGGGTCGGACGAGGGTATCTCGAAGTGCACTAGAGTATGTTCGCGGAGTTGTGGTCGGGTTGTTGGAGTTGGTGCTACCATTAAAACCAACAGTGCTGTTTTTCAGGCCCTTAGTTAAACGTGGGCATCGGACCGGCCTGGTGGCATTATGATATTTAGGGAAGAGCGAAATACGCGCGTCTACACATCCGATACTGGTTTCGGACCTGACTTCGTAACCCACCCTGCTTATTTTGACCGCAAGATTGGGAGTCAAACTCTTTATTCGATTGCGTATTCGGATCAATTTATGCTGGAAACTCAGGAGGTTCCTGTTGCAAGTCGGCCTAGATCGATGAGCAATGGGGAGCTTGTTCGTACCGGGATTGAGACGCCTATAGGCTCAATGATCGCCGTCGGGGATGACACAGCAGTATATCTTCTCGAATTTGAGAATCGCGTAGCATTAGCAGGCGAGCTTCGACGTCTAGAACGTGGCTTCGGACCAATTAACTTAGGAACCAGTCCTGTCCTAGAAATCCTCGTCAGTCAGCTCGACGGTTATTTCGCCGGCGAGTCCACAGCTTTCCGCATACCGACAATTCAGCGTGGCACCGTGTTTGAGGAATCCGTCTGGGAGGCCTTGCAACAGATTCCTCCGGGACAGACACGTAGTTATGGAGACATTGCAAAATTGATTGGTGAGCCTGAGAAATCCCGCGAGGTTGGACAGGCAAATGGTGCCAATAAGATATCGATTGTTGTGCCGTGTCATAGAGTGATTGGTGCGGATGGCTCGCTTGTCGGCTACGGCGGAGGATTATGGCGGAAGAAATGGCTTCTGGATCACGAGCGACGGTACGCGTGGACATCATTCGAACATAAGTAGGACAGCATTCGGTTATGCGACTGAGAGATCTAATTGACGACTGACACATTGAAGGTTTTCTTTTACGGATCGTTCATGGACCATGAATTCCTGCGGACTCTAGGAGTTGTGCCGAAGACGTTTGAAACGGCCGAGCTGAAGAATTGGAGCATCACCTTCTCTCCACTAGCCACGCTCATCCAGAGCAACGGAGATTCTGTCTAAGGCGCACTAGCAGAAATATCCCGAACTCAAGCTCAGACGCTTTACTCGCGAGAAGACATGAAGCCATACCAGCCTGTGGACATAGAGGTAGCAACAAAAGGGGACCCTAGGATACCAGTGCAGACCTACATTTCCAAACCCAGAGCAGGGCAGAAACCATCAGCCGAGTATCTGCAGCGTGTCATTCGGGCCGCCGAAAGCCTCGGATTTCCACAGCCGTACTTGGCAAAACTGAGGCGGACAGAGACCGCTAAGACGTCTGCGATCAGTACCGGACGTGTTGGATATTCCAAATGTGAAAATATGAAGCAAAGGGCATGTCCCTTTGAAGTCAGAACGATTCATGGAACGGTATTGCTGGAGTTAAGGGATTCAAGGTTGGGAAAAGTCTCTTTCACGTCTTGAAAACTCACAGTCTACCCCCCCTTTTTTACAACTTTATTTTCTGCTGCGCCTCA
>VBBH01000316.1 GCA_005888695.1 Candidatus Bathyarchaeota archaeon | reverse complement strand
TTGAGATCGTAAAACTGTTCAATCTCTTCCAATCAAGACGAGCCCCTATAGTCGCTGATTATGATGATTGCTTAGGATATTACCTTCTAGCAACAGAAAGGGTGGGACATCCTAACCCAAAATTACAGTATCCTAAATACGAAATCACTGGATGTGAGGCTCATGAATTTATCACGAGCGTTGTTGTGAAAACTAGCTTCCGGTTCACTCATCAAATGGAAGCTATCTAATCCCGGTGTCAACCGGAAGATCAAGCCTAGCATACTCGCTAGGGGAAACAAGAACGACCATGGGAAGACCTCTGCAACCCAACGCCTGCCTGCTCGAATCGCAGTTCGACAATGTGATACTATAACTGCCAGGGGCTAAGTTCACGCTGAACGTACCCACTGCCGCGGGGCCCGGAGCTATCCGTGCAGGGCGAGCGCTCACAAAGTTACACGTCATAGAAGGCATCCAATCGATTTGAGACAAAATTCTTTCTCCAGAAGCAGTAATGACGATCACATTCACTGACTTAATGTTACCAGGCACGGGTCCAAGATCCCCGACAAAAGTGTTAGTGGAAAAAGGGGCCGATCGACGCATAGCCATGGACACCTTGACCAATCAGAGGCGTCGTAGGTAGAGCTGGGGATGGACGGCCGACGGCGTTCAAAGCTGGAGGGTGAAGTCTGGCGGGACCGAGAGCAACAACGAATCCCGATGCCAAGACAATCAATGCGAGCGAGACAATCAATACACGTCTACGCATTTGGGTTTCCACCCGAGACCCCGGCCGATAAACCGTCCCTCCATCCTACTATCTCTATCCTCCGACACCTCCGAGGCCTCGCCGACGAACTATTTTTAGAAAATTAGACACTCATCAAGGTCGAATCCAGAACTCGCTCATTTTGAGCCCTGATTGCGAAAATACGCATATGTTTTCTGGCCCCCGATGTCCTCCTCATGAATTTCCGCTATGTTTAAATGAATAAACCCGTTTCCGCAAAATGCCTATTCTCGTATTTTGAACGATTTGAGGCAGTTCTCCATCAAAATGAGGCACAGTAGAAAATAAAGTTGGAAAAATAGGGGTGGGGTAGCACGTGAAGTCTCAAGACGTGAAAGAGGCTTTCCGAATACTTTCGCACCTACCACGTGCCCTCCGGACTCCTCTTGAGCGGGACAAGCTCAGCACAGAGAATTCGGGACAGGAAAAGTTCGCTAGAAAAAAAGTTTTTACGAGCATTTTCCAAATTTACCCTAAGAATTCTTATTGGCCCCCACCCCCCATTATTTTTCTACAGCCCGAGCAACCAAGGGCAACTTCTCCTTCACGAAGTAGAAGGCTTACGCGTTCGACCCCGAGTACGAGAAAGCCCCCAGCCCACGCATTTATCCCATACAGCAAGACACCATCCCAAGACGAATGATAACCAAAACCAACACTCGAAACGAGAGACCGTCAAAGCCAGTCAGCGCCTCCTACACTACAATAGCAGTCCAAATGCTGCCCAGCGACGCAAACCCAATGGGCAACGTCCACGGAGGCACAATCCTGAAACTCGTAGACATGGCCGCTGCCGCAGCAGCACTACGACACTCTAGAAAGAACGTTGTAACCGTAAGCATCGATAGAATGGACTTCATACAACCAGTCTATGTAGGCAACCTACTCACCTTGAAAGCATCAGTCAACTATGTCGGAACCACCAGCATGGAAGCAGGCGTCAGAGTCGAAGCCGAGGACCTTCGCTCTGGAAACGTCACCCACACAAATTCCTCGTACCTGACATACGTCGCACTCGACGACCAAGGCCGACCAACCATCGTACCAGAAGTAATTCCGAGAACAAGCGACGAAAAACGCAGATGGAAAGAAGGCAAACAACGAAGAGACCAAAGACTTCGAATGCTCACCGCCCGCCAGAAGGCAAGGAGCAGAGCGAAAGAATGAGAGTCGCAATAGTCGGATTCGGATTGATGGGGCGCCAGATAGCCCAGGTCTTCGCACAACGCGGCCATGATGTGAAAGCAACGGACACGTATCCTGAAGCACTCAAAGCAGGCACCCTAGAGATTGAGAACGGACCCTACGGCTTGAAGACGGCGGTCGCAAAGGGAAAATTATCCATGGAAGCAATGCAACAAGCCCTAACGAGAATTCATACAACACCGAATTTAGCTGAAGCATGCAAAGACGCAGATCTGGTTATTGAAGCCGCGATCGAAGAACTTAAACTGAAAAGAGAATTGTTCAGTCAACTTGACTCAGTAACACAAGCAACAACCCTGCTCGCTTCCAACACGTCCACCATCAGCATAACAAAAATTGCAGAGCAAGCAAATAATCGCAAAGGACGAACCAGGCTTTGTCACAAATCGTCTTGGACTGACCCTCTTTATGGAAGCGTCTCGAATGCTGGAAGACCAAGTCGCTAGTGTAAGAGACATCGATGATTCGATGAAGCTAGCCTATGGCCACCCGATGGGTCCCTTCGAGACGGCCGACCTTGTCGGATTGGACACAAGGCTACGCAACCTAGAATCCCTGTACCATACAACCGGAGATACCAAATGGCTCCCGCCCAAGGCACTCCGTGAGATGGTAAATCATGGATACACCGGAGACCAGACCCGAAGGAACGGAAGCAAAGGCGGATACTACGAATACTTCAACATCGAACACTAAACCTCACTCCTAACACTTTATACCCACCTGACACGTCAACTCGAAAAACGAGTCAAAGATTGCCACTCGAACACATCAAAGTAGAACAAGAACCTCCGGTCGGAATAATCCGAATAAACAGGCCAAAGGTCCTGAACGCACTCAATTTTCACCTGATCAAAGAAATCGTCGAGACCCTAGAAGCCTTCGACAAAGACGACGGTCTCAAAATCACCGTCCTTACAGGGAACGATGACGCATTCTCCGCAGGAGCAGACATCAAAGAACTCTCAGAAGCGACACCCGTTGACCTGATCAAGCGAAACCAATTCGCATTATGGGACAGGATAAAGAAAATTTCCAAACCAATCATCGGAGCAGTCAGCGGATATGCACTTGGTGGTGGCTGCGAATTGGCAATGGCATGCGATATCATCATCGCATCCGAAACCGCCAAGTTCGGCCAGCCAGAGATTAACATCGGCATAATGCCCGGGGCCGGCGGAACCCAACGACTGACAAGAGCGCTTGGTAAGTACCGAGCAATGGAAATGATTCTGACTGGTCAACATATAACAGCTCGAGAAGCTGAAAAACATGGACTCGTAAATCGAGTAGTTCCCGTCGAATCCTACTATCAAGAGGCCAAGAAACTCGCTCGACAAATCGCCGACAAAGGACCCATAGCTACTAGACTCGCAAAAGACGCCATCCTCAAAGCGTTCGAGACAGGACTCGACGAGGGACTCCAGTTCGAGAGACGAAACTTCTACCTCCTCTTCTCCACCGAGGACATGAAAGAAGGAATGCAAGCATTCATCGACAAACGGTCCGCCCAGTTCAAAGGACGATAATGGAAACAAGGAAAATGACCACCCACGAAACAATAATTGTAGAGAAGACCGACTCCCTAGGCAAGATAACTCTCAACCGTCCCGACCAATTAAACGCAATAAACGACAAGATGGGCGAAGAATTCCACACGGCTCTAAGAGATATAGAAAAGGACGATCGGATACGATGTCTAGTCATCACTGGCGCGGGACGAGCATTCTCAGCCGGCGAAGACATATCGGGTCTCAAGGAAAGGTACGCAGAGAGCGATGATGCTGCAAAGCACCCGTCCCTGGGAGACCATCTACGAAAAAAGTATCATCCAATAATCCTTCGAATGCGCGGCATGGAGAAACCAATAATCGCTCAACTGAACGGCATAGCCGCTGGAAGCGGAGCCAGCATCGCCCTAGCATGCGACATGCGAATAGCATCCGAGGACGCAGGATTGAAGCAAGCATTCGTCGGAGTAGGACTCGTACCCGACTCCGGTAGTAGCTACTTTCTCACTCAAATGGTGGGACAAGGACGTGCTCTGGAATTGATAATGACGGGAAGAACCGTCCCCGCCAAAGAAGCAGAACAACTGGGCCTAGTAAATCGAGTCGTACCGAGAGAAAACTTGAGTAAGACAGTAGACGAGGTGGCTCGACAATTAGCCTCAGGACCCACGAAGACACTGGGCATGGACAAAAGACTTGTAACTCGAGCAGCCGTCGTTGATCTTGCAGAGGCACTCGAATATGAAGCGTTGCATCAGGACATAGCAGGCAAGACCAAGGACCATCTCGAAGCTGTCAAGGCATTCCTCGAAAAGAGGCAACCTCGATTTACAGGCCGCTAGAGCCGGATGTCCAGGTTTAATCCTAAGCTCTCACATCAGAGTTTAAGTAGACTCCTTCGCTAGGGCCGAAAATTAGAGGGAAAGAAAAGAATGCCTGATGAATCCCCGACAGATGAGATTCAGGACGACTCAAATCAGGCCCTGAACATCTTCCCCGGAAACTGGACCATCCGGAACGATCAGATGTTCCGAGCATTCGACCTATCATTCTCACAGAATTGGAACCCTTCCAATTTTCCTTGGGACCAACTGGACCCGAAAAACTTCGACCAACGCGAAAGGATAGCACAAGCGTA
Source organism: Candidatus Bathyarchaeota archaeon (assembly GCA_005888695.1). Next base: position 204 of record VBBH01000316.1, on the reverse strand, counting down.
CTGGATGGCCAAGCTCGCGTTCTTCGAAAAGTCGGGGATCGGCGCCTTCGGATTCGGAATGGTACGCGCGGCCGAGCTAAATCTCGAAGATCCCACAAAGAAGATGCTAGCCTCTATCACATACGACGAATGCAGACATGATGAGGTCTGCAGAAGGGCCTGCTCGAAGCTCTGTCCAAACTTCCCCTACGCATACAAACCCCA
>VBBH01000315.1 GCA_005888695.1 Candidatus Bathyarchaeota archaeon | reverse complement strand
AGAAACACCAGCCTCGCAAACCACACGAAAAGCAACCTAGTAATGGAAAAGGAAAGAATGGCAAATACACTGCGCCATCGGTCCCTCCTGCCCCAGTTCTGCCGAAGGATGATGAAGAGGAAGGCTGGCTCAAACTAACCGGTCAAGACAGTCCCGGACGACACAGCATCAAGTCCCGATAAAACTATCAGGAGATCGAATAGATGCCCAAGTTTATGCAATCACTC
>VBBH01000314.1 GCA_005888695.1 Candidatus Bathyarchaeota archaeon | reverse complement strand
AAAGATCGCGAAGGACAGAGGCATCAGCATACAGGTATTGATTCGAGCGGTTATCGTGCCCGAATGGTTCAGGGAAAACGGGAACAGCCTCAACAACGAGAACATCCAGCACAAGACAACACTCCACAGATCCTTCGGGCCGGTCTCTCGAAGCTAGACCCTGTTATCCTGATCCTACCGTTATTTTTCCTCGGTTTGAACCCTCAAACCACGCGCCTTGAGCGCCCTGATGGTTTGCGGACGCGCCAACCCAAGCAGTAACGCATAGCCTAGAATGTTAATGGCAACTATGCTTCCTACTGTTATCCCAGCAATCGAGGCCAATAACCCCGAGAACGTGAACCCGTAGAATATTATCTCCGCGGGAATCCCGAGTATGATATAGAGATAGCTACCGACTACCAGTGAGATAATGACCGTTTCTGCGGATGTAGCAAGGAACCAGACCTTATTCCGTCCCAGCCTCGTCCAACCTCTCCTCCCAATCTGCCAAGCAACTATTCCAGCAAGCAGATTAGTGATACCGCCGAAGATCATGTCTACAGCTATCGAAGAGAACTGAAAGCCCAACAAGGTTTCTCCTGCAAAGTTTCCCACCAAGGCTCCAATGCCCAACCCCAAAGCTACCGGCCAGCCGAAGAGAATCACCAGAGGCATCAACATGTCGGCCACTCTCAATTGAACGGGCAGGAAGCTGTTTCCTGCGAAAGCAACAACCAGCACAGCATAAAGCGCCGCGAAAACACTGGCTAGAGTAAGGTCACGAAGTAAAGTTCTGGATCGCGCAGTTTCCTTTAGTGTTGTTTCTACCATTTTCCTCCCTACTCCGGGATTTCTTTCGGTCCGAAGGCGCAACGGGTGGGAGGACCCACTCACGCGCCCATTGATCGATTGTTTCCGGCTCGGTTATAACACTTCGTTGGACGCTATCCTAGAAGACGAGGACTCCTAAGTTTGTAACTTAAGGTGTCCAAGTTGTTTCTACCATTTTCCTCCCTACTCCGGGATTTCTTTCGGTCCGAAGGCGCAACGGGTGGGAGGACCCACTCACGCGCCCATTGATCGATTGTTTCCGGCTCGGTTATAACACTTCGTTGGACGCTATCCTAGAAGACGAGGACTCCTAAGTTTGTAACTTAAGGTGTCCAACTTTCAAGGGTCGCCTGAAACCCTAGCAATGAAGAGATTCTTCCTCACCTCCGTCTTCTTTTTTCTGGTCCTTGATAATCCTCTGTTGCATTCCAGAGACAACAGGTTACATACCTCGATATCGTGACTTATCCTATTCTACAATGCCTCATCCTAGGAAAGCCCTCATGATCAATCGTAGACAGCGAAGGACTAACAAGAGCAGGAAGAAATCTGGTGGGAGTAGACGTTCTACTCACATCTGGCCACAACCATGACAACAAAGTCTTGCTATTACTGCGACGATCCTGGGACTGAAACGATCGTCGTCGGCGGCATAAGATACTGGTTCTGTCCAAATCATAAGCAGGTGCTGATCTCCTGGCTGGAAGAGGATCAGGAGAAGAAGGCGGCCGCAGCCTCGCAACTGAGAAGAGAGATAGAAGCCGCTGGCAAGAAGACAATACCCCAGAAAGCCCTCTGAATAACCAGGAAAAAGAAAAGGGTAGGGAGACGGCTCTCTCTACTTTACTTGCTTGGCATGAGAGCAGACGTTGAGGCTGATGGATTACTGACCGCCGAACTGAGCCCACGTGGACGCTTGAACGCATAGACAGTCGCGCCTACACCGGCGAGCACTCCACCAATGCCCAGTAAGAGTGTTCCCCAGCCTGAAGTCATGGTAGCGACCGATTGAGTTCCAGCGTCAGATGATTCGGCTTGTAGTGCTTGGTTCCAGTAGGTTTGGGCAGACTTGAAGCTTGTATTTGCATTGGCAAAGTTTCCAGACTTGTACTGTGCTAGGCCTAGGTTTCCTTGTTGTAATGCTTGTTGACATAATGCGTTGCCTTGTTCAGTCTTGAAGCTTTGAGTTCCGAATGCGCCGCATAGAGTTGGGACCCCGCTGAATCCGGTGTTCAAGAGACCGAGCTGTTGCGCTATGGACATACCACTAGCTTGGTCTGCGCTGTAGACTGCGAAGGTGGAGAAGACGAATCCGATGAACTGTTTCGTCCCAGCACTCGCCGGAGTTGTATAGTTTACCGTGAACGAGGTTACCGAGTGAGTGCGATAGTTCGATGCGGTGTTGGTGTCAGGGACCTGGAATGTCAAGACGATCGATCCTTGCGAGTTCTGGTAGATCCTCAGTGGATTAGTAGATGAAACGCTTCCTGTGTTGGTATAGTTGCCGTTCCAGTCCATCCGTAGATTCGCTCCGGTGACATCGATGTATGCTCCGCCGTAGGGATTTGCGTATGATACTGGAATGTTAAGTGTGGCAGTGCTGCCGGGTGTGTAGGCGTTGAGGGTCGTACTGAAGAATGGGTCTGTGCCGGCGTAGGCTTGGTTGAGCCACATTTCGGTGCCCAAGTCAGCATGGGCTCGTGGAATTGTGGCTGGTGCTATGGATATTATTGCGAGTAGAGCGATTGCTATGATTGCCATCCTGATTGTTTTCATGGCTGAACGCGAGACGCGGCAATCGTTCGAGTTAAGAGAAATGTATCTTCACGGTACGAGCCATAGTTGCATCTCGATTGTGGACATATTCGAGTAATTCTGGGAAAGTCTCTTCCACGTCTTGAAACTCTACAATCTACCCCCGGAATTATTTTTTACTGCGCCTCAAAATGAGGGAGATCTGCCGTTAATCGCTCAAAATGCGAGAAAAGCATTTTGAGGAAACGGTATTATTCATTTAAACATAGCGGAATTTCATTAGGGGACATCGGGGGCCAGAAAAAGTCTGCTCCGATTGGCAATCAGGGCGCAAAATGGGGGAATTGGGGTTTTGGGTCAGCTTCGGGGCTAAAATTATTAAAAAGAGGCAAGGTCATAACGAGAGTCCAGTCGTCCGGATTCCTTGGGTCCGAGTATTCCGGGATCCCCTCCAACAGTGGAGAAGACAAAACTGGAAGGTTGAACTATTCATAGTGCCGGCTATTCATCATAGAGTAGAAAACCGTAACTAGCTACAGCTCGACCTGCCGTGTCCGCCAACTTCATAGTCAACTGCCTATTAGAAGAATTCCCTCTACTTCGTCATGTTAGCCATGATCCTTCTTCCTAGGCTTGATCGCATCCCTAACCGCGCTCATCAACCCCCGCAACAATCCCTTCTCCTTCCCCTCGTCTAATACCCTCTCCCAATCAATCCTCACAATCAAAACACTGATGAAAAGAAACACCAGAATCGATCCCACCACCGAAACCAAGCTACCACCAATGAACAGATTCACAAGACCGCTAGCGTTTCGGAAAGTGTACGCGACCGCAAGAGCCAGGACAAACTTCCCCGTAAGCAGGGAGATGAACGTCTTCACCGGACTATACCTCAACATCCCAAGAGGGATGAAGATCACATCATCCGGCAGGGGAGAAGCAGCAAAAATAAACGCTGCGAGAAAAGCACTACCTCCCAATAGCTTCCTCAACGAGTCGAACCTGGCCCGCTTCCCACTCAACACCTCGCTAGTACCATAACCAACAGAATAAATCCCAAACTTACCAATCGCCGCTCCAGACGCTGCAATAATCGCGATCG
>VBBH01000301.1 GCA_005888695.1 Candidatus Bathyarchaeota archaeon | reverse complement strand
CCTTTTCTTGCTCTTTCTTTCCTTAGCAATAGCGTTAGATATTTCTAGCCATCTCAGGTAAAATATTGCGATGAGCCGATTTTCACCTTTGTAGTCTATTGTATCCCAGCATGGGCCCCATATCGTGGGGCGACTTGATCAATTCCCTGATCGAACTGGATCTGTCGCAAGCAACTATGATTTCTTCCAAAGAGAGACATTGTTGGATAGAACACTCGCGAGTGCGTGAGGCTGGATTGACGGAATGAAAAAGAATTTTGAAGCCGACGCCGTTGCAAGAGTGCAAGAATGGTGGAAATCTGAGCGATGGCGCGAGACAACGCGCCCTTACACGGCGGAAGAGGTCTGCCGACTCAGAGGCTCGATCAATTTCGATCACGGGTTGGCCAAGTACACGGCGAACAAATTCCTACACTTGATGAATACAACGCCCTACGTGTCAGCGTTGGGTGCGGTGACGGGAAACCAGGCAGTCCAGATCGTTCAGGCTGGATTGAAGGCCATCTATCTAAGCGGGTGGCAAGTCGCTGCCGACAGCAATCTCGCTGCCCAGACGTATCCGGACCTCAGCCTCTACCCGGCCAATAGTGTTCCGGAACTTGTTAGACGAATCAATCAGGCATTGCAGAGAGCGGACCAGATACAGCATATGGAGGGAGAAGGGGACGTTGATTGGTTTGCACCGATAATTGCGGATGCAGAGGCCGGATTTGGTGGAGTTCTTAACGCGTTTGAATTGATGAAGGGAATGATCGAAGCCGGAGCCGCCGCCGTCCACTATGAGGACCAGCTTGGCAGCGAGAAGAAGTGTGGACATCTCGGTGGTAAGGTATTGGTTCCAACGCGACAGTTTGTCCGGACACTTGTCTCTGCTCGTCTTGCTGCGGATGTGATGGGTGTTCCAACGGTCCTAATTGCCAGGACGGATGCTGAGGGAGCGAAGCTCTTGTCGAACGATGTGGATCCTAGGGATCATGAGTTCATGACGGGAGAACGTACTCCTGAGGGCTTCTATCGGATAAAACAAGGGGTCGAGCATGCGATCATGCGAGGTCGTGCATACGCACCGTATGCTGACATCTTATGGTGCGAGACAAGCACGCCTAGCCTAGACGAGGCCAGGAAGTTCGCTGACGGTATCCACGACATGTATCCTGGTAAGTGGTTGGCTTACAATTGTAGCCCATCATTCAACTGGGACAAGAATCTCAGCAGCAGTGAGATTCAGAGTTTCCAAGGGAAGCTGGCGGAGATGGGGTACAAATTCCAGTTCATCACCCTAGCAGGGTTCCACACGTTGAACCATTCAATGTTCGAGCTTGCAAGCATGTTTGCTCATGACGGAGTGCCGGCCTATGTACGATTGCAGAGGCGAGAGTTCGAAGCAGAGAAGCAGGGGTACAAGGCGGTCAAGCATCAATCCTTCGTTGGAACAGGCTACTTCGATGAAGTCTCAAGGATAATCTCCAGCGGCGAATGCTCGACGACAGCAATGAACGGTTCAACAGAAATGGCACAATTCGAAAAGAAAGAAACGGAGCAACGACCATCTGTGGAAGAGGCGTCCTTGGTTGGATCTGCGAGTCCAGTTAACGGTCAGAAGAGTGCGAAGATGAAAGATTGGGTGTAATACAGATCGAAGGGACCAGTCTAGTTCTGAGCGAGAACGTTCAGATCCAGGGTCGGATCGAGCCTGGGTTCGAGAGCATACTATCCAGAGATGCACTCAACTTTGTAGCCACTCTCGTCGTAGAGTTTGGGGACAGATTGGAAGACTTGCTGAAACAGCGACAGGTTAAGGCCGATAGAGCCCGCATGGGCAAGCTTCCAGACTTCCTGATGGAGACAAGCAATGTCCGAGAGGGGGATTGGACTGTTGGGCATATTCCATCGGACTTAGAGAAGAGACGCGTCGAGATTACTGGTCCCGTGGATCGGAAGATGATAATCAACGCCTTGAACAGTGGGGCGGATGTATACATGGCGGATTTCGAAGACTCCCACTCCCCCACTTGGACGGGGACCGTCCAGGGACAGTTGAACCTGAGAGACGCGGTCAATGGAACAATCGAGTACAGGGGCCCTGATGGTCGTTCGTACCGATTGAACTCGAAGACCGCCACGTTGGTTGTGCGCCCAAGAGGGTTGCATCTGAAGGAGAGTCATGTCCTGATAGCCTCGCGCGTGATATCAGCCTCTTTTTTCGATTATGGACTCTATCTATTTCACAATGTGAAGAAGTTGCGGGAGAAAGGCTCGGGACCGTACTATTACCTCCCGAAGATGGAGAATCATCAAGAGGCAAGGTTGTGGAATGATGTGTTCAATAGATCAGAAGAGATCCTTGGTCTCCCACATGGAACGATAAAGTGCAGCGTGTTAATCGAGAATATTCTTGCGGCCTTCGAGATGGAGGAGATATTGTACGAGTTGAGGGATCATATCACCGCGTTGAATTTTGGCCGCTGGGACTACACGTTCAGCTTCATCAAGAAACTTGGTCATGACAAACGATTCTTGGTCCCGGAAAGGTCACAGTTGCCAATGACCACGCACTTTCTCCAACTCTGCTCCCTACTACTTGTGGAGTCGTGCCACAAACGGGGTGCCTACGCGATCGGAGGGATGGCTGCACAGGTCCCGATAAAGAATAATCCGAGAGCGGCCGCGGACGCGATGGACAAGGTTGTCTTGGACAAGGAGAGAGAGGTTTCTCAAGGCTATGATGGAGCATGGGTAGCTCATCCCGGCTTGGTTCCTGTGGTGATGAGCATATTCATGAATGGTATGGAGGGACTGAACCAGTTGAACGCTAGACATCGGGATTTGAAGGTGACAGCGGGAGACTTGTTGATGGTGCCGAAAGGAACGATTTCCGAACAGGGATTGCGTGGAAACATCAGCGTAAGCCTGCGCTATCTAGAGTCTTGGCTTCGAGGTGTTGGATGCGTCTCGATCAATAATCTGATGGAAGACACTGCGACGGTGGAGATCAGTCGGTCTCAGATATGGCAATGGATTCATCTTGGGG
>VBBH01000302.1 GCA_005888695.1 Candidatus Bathyarchaeota archaeon | reverse complement strand
ACGCCTTGCCATGTGAAACGCGTCCCTATCAGAGACTCTCACGAATTCATCGACAAGCGACATGTCGAACGTTCCAGGCATGAAATCCTCTCCTATGCCCTCGACAAAGTATGGATGAGCCTCCTCCTTCTTTCCCTGAAACCTCTGATAAAATATGGACCCTTCAGGATCGACGCCCACGATCCGAATCTTACGCTTCCTTTCTTTCAAGTACCGACCCGTTCCCGTGATCGTCCCGCCCGTTCCAACTCCACAGACGAACATGTCCAACTCCCCATCAGTCTGCCTGTATATCTCCGGACCAGTAGTCTGATAATGTGCCAAGGGATTCATCTTGTTCACATATTGATTGGGCATGAAACTATTGGGCGTCTCCCTAGCCAATCTTTCAGCAACTCGAATGTAGTGCTGTGGCGAATCTGGCGGAACATTTGTAGGTGTTACAACGACGTCTGCTCCGAAGGCTCGGAGCAACGATCGCTTCTCCTCGCTCATCTTGTCCGGCATCGTGAAGATCATCTTGTAACCCTTCACAGACGCGGCCATCGCCAAACCCATTCCAGTATTTCCACTCGTAGGCTCGATTATAGTCCCGCCAGGCTTCACAAATCCCTGCTTCTCCGCTGTCTCAATCATTGCGATCCCTATTCTGTCCTTCACGCTGCCGCCTGGATTCAAGCTCTCAAGCTTCAGCAGCATGATAGGCTTCACATTCTTCGCGATCTTGTTCAACCGGACAAGCGGTGTGTTGCCTATCAATCCAAGAATACTATCATAATACTGCATAATACAGATCGAACCTGCGTTAGAACGGAATATTAGCCGTCTAATAGGTTACGGCGGCCAAATCTAATGGATCTTATCGTATAACACGAGATAGCCGAGCCCGATGAACAATACGATCATCACCATGGAAACGAAGAGCATCGTGTAGGCTCTCGCCGGACGATAAGCATACCTTGTGCTCAAATGCATTAGATAGAGTCCAAACAATCCTAGTCCAAAGATCACCATAGCAAAGACAAATTCCTGAGTCGTCTGATTATGAATGTCGCCCGGATAGACGAAGCTAAACCCACCCGGACGATTGACCAATGGAGTGTTCGGCTGGACAAGGATGAACAATCCACCGGCAGTTACGAAGGTTGTGAATCCGACGATTAAGATCATCGCTAAGGGAAGCAGGGGTCTACTTGAGCCAGGCGCCAGCTTGACAATGCTCATTCTAAAAGCGAGATTGTTCAGAGAACGCTTGAGCCGATACATCCTCATTCCCATTCTAACCTGCTCCTCTATGTGCCGATCGCAGCCTCGAGCATACAGTATTTGCTATCAAAGAGAAACGAGCGTATTAAGGCCTGCTTTCCCATCGCCCTCACTGTTTTAATAGTACGATGGACATTCTACAACCTCCTCCGCTCCGTAACGATCATACGACGTGTCAGCTTGTTGCCACAACGAATTTTTTGCTCGAAATGTTCGGAGCCGCTTTACGCTGGACTGGAACTTGAAACACCGGTCGAAGTTATACAGAGGAACGGTGGCTACTGCCCAAAGTGCGGAAAGAAGTTGTCTTTCGAGGTTGAAAATCTCAAGATCAATCAGGCAACCTCAAGGCTCGGACCGGGACCATCCTAAGGAAAAACCCTTTCTTCACAACTCCAAACGCTGAGCCCCTAGGACGACTGGATAAAATGAGCAAGAAGACACAAGTTTACCAATATCATGCGAAGCATGGAAACATTGTAGAGTACGCAGGCTACGACCTCCCGGTCTGGTACGAAGGAATCACAGCAGAATGCAAGCAAGTCAGGGAACACGCAGGCGTCTTTGACGTTTCTCACATGGGAAGAGTAATCGTCGAGGGCGCAGGAGCCGCAGAGTTCCTAGACCAAGTCACCACAAATGATGTCTCAGGACTTGGTGTCAACAAGGGACAATACTCACTGCTCTGCAACTTGAGAGGAGGAATAATAGACGACCTTACAGTATTTCGACTGGGCACAAGCCGATACCTCATCGTTTACAACGCGGCGAACAGAGAGAAGAATTGGAACTGGCTCCTGAAAAATCAGGATCATTACAATGTCCAGCTCAAGGACGTAAGCGAGACAGTTGCAATGTTCGCTGTCCAAGGACCGAGAGCTCGCGACATCCTCAGAGCATTATCGGGAACAGACCTGGAGAACATCGAACGATACTCCGCCTCGGAGGCTAAGGTCGACAATATCCCAGTATTGATCACGAGAACCGGCTATACCGGCGAGGACGGCTTCGAGATCTACATCTGGGACACGACACCGGACAAGCCAGACAAGGCTATGCACGTCTGGAACAAGATTATCGATAGAGGTAGACAAGTTGGGCTCCATGCCGTGGGCCTAGGAGCTAGAGACGTGTTGAGGCTCGAGGCTGGAATGTGCCTCTATGGAAATGATATCGATGAAAAAACAACCCCCGTTCAGGCGAGACTTATGTTCGTGACCCGGCTCGAGAAACCAGATTTCATCGGCAAGAAACCGATAGAACAGGAGAGGGAGAAAGGACCCAGCAGGATCCGTATAGGATTCAAAATTGTCGGCAAGGGTATCCCAAGAAAGGGACAGGAAATATTGTCCGATGCTCAAGAAGTGGGCCTCGTAACAAGTGGGACCTTATCGCCTACACTAGGAGAGAGTGTAGGAATGGGATTTGTAAGGCCACAATATGCAAAAATCGGAGAGAAGTTGAGCGTGAGAATAAGGGACCGAGTCGTCCCAGCTGTTGTTGTCAAGCTCCCATTCTACCAATGTCGCTCCGATAACCGAGTCATCGTCTACGGTACTGAAATTGGACTGGCCGATTTTCGAAGACGAGGCGGCCAAAGACAAACCGTTGCCGTCTAAGGGCATCTTTCAATCGTTCCATGGCAATTAATCAACTGGAGCTGGAAGAGTGGGCACATCTGGAAAAATGTCCGTGATGATTCACCCGGCTAGAATCGTTATATCCGATCTGATTACCTGGACATGTTTAGCTAGATTGACAAGCCTTGACCGGCCGGTTTATCGTCATTGAAGGAATAGACCAGTCAGGGAAGGAAACCCAGACGAGACTTCTCGCGAGACGGCTAAAGTGGGACGGACATAAGACAGAGAAACTCAGCTACCCAATCTACAACAGCTTTTCCGGCCGTGAGATTGCAGCCTTCCTCGACGGCAAACGCTCCTATCCTCACCAAGTGCTTCACATGCTCTACTCCCTGAACAGATGGGAAAGCCTTGAGAAACTACGAGAGCTACTTCG
>VBBH01000003.1 GCA_005888695.1 Candidatus Bathyarchaeota archaeon | reverse complement strand
ACAACGATGGTTCAGCCCGGAGTCTTGGCTAGAGACTTCAACTTCACGAGCGTCTCGCCATTCTGATCCTCGAACAGCGCGTACTGGATGGAAGATTCGGACTCGTGCTTTTGACAATGTCTTAAATCGGCGAATGTTGTTCCATTCTCTAAGCTCGAAATAAACGGGGGGTGAAGACTTGGAAACGAAACAGGTTAGGAAGTTAGCCTTGGACATTAACGTGCGAGAGACTGAGAATGGTTTCAAGATAACATTCAACACACACACTGGCGCGCTAGCGGGAAAGAAGGCAGAGTACGTTGCTCGATCGCTCGATGAGTTTCTCACGGCAGCATCGTTAGAAGCATTGAAGAAGCTCCAATAGGAAATCCGTAAGTTTCATTCGCTCAACTCCACGGTGGGCCCCGTCGCTGACCTATGCAGATCTAGTTTCTGGGGTTAGAGTTTTGTCTTAGTATGTTCTTGGGTTTATTAGTCGCTTCACTTTTTCTGATTGTACCAGGCGACTACATTTTGTCTTCTGAAGTAGACCACTATGATTATCCCGATGAGGATGCCTACTATTGAGATGATATCCAGTACTCCGAGTATGATCATCAAGATCCTGGCCCAGTTCTTTCCCGTGAAGACTGCCACGCCTATGATAAGTGCGATCACGCCTATGGGTAACAGGATTATTCCAATTATAGGGGCATAAGCGACAAAGACAGTGCCGACCAGAATGTATACTATCGCGCCTAGAATCTGGAGGATTCCGATAATCGTAACGCCCAACGGCCTCTCCATCGTAGTGCCGGAACCCATCGGGCCAGTAGCTTGACGCTGCATGCCCGCCGGTTGTGGTACGAGTGGAGCCCCACAGCTTTGGCAGAATGTGGCTGACGCCTCGTTTTCTCGTCCACATTTCAGGCATATTCGTTTGTCGGAAGATTGCAATTCTGGATCAGTTGCAAATCAGCTTAGCTTATTTATGATTATGCGTGATTAAGAAACGGCCCTCGTCTGAAGTAACTCAGAGAACAGCTTGTCCGCAATTATCGCAGAATCGAGCATTAGGCTTGAGTGTGCTACTGCATTTCTTGCAAAGTGCGTTCATTGACGTCAAAGCGGGAGTGGTCGACTCCGACGGGATGTTTTTTCGTCTCGCGGAAATAAGGGCCGCAGAAAGTATTGTAATCACCACTCCAGCAACCAGAAAGCCTCCGGCTGCGAGCAAAATTGTGAGACTGTCGTTGATAATTTGTGGGGGTTTGGTTTGGTTCTGTGTCTGCACTTGGGGCAGTGCCTGAGGGACAGGGCATGGAGGAGCGGCCCTGACAAAGTCAACTGTGAAACTGTCTCCGGAGGCCGTTATGCTCTCCGTATCAGCGAGGTTACAGTTGTTGCTTTGGTCGAACAGGCGCAGCCTTTCGTTGTCAAGTAGATTGAGACGAGTGCTTACGCCGTTGATGGTGGCGTTTGCGTGGTCGAAACTTACGAAGTTGAAGTTGGCGAGGGGTACGCTTCCGTCTGTTAGCGATTGCACGAGCCATTGCGCGACGTGAAGGCTTGAAGCGTGAACCAAGTTGAGCGAGAAGCTTGTCTGTGGCGTGATCATATCGATCTCCCACGTGTCGGAAGCAATTTTCAGGATCTGTGCACCAATCCTTGTGCCAGGCCCAACCATCCCGTTCAGATCTGTGATTCTTACTGGGCTTTGCGAAGTGTTCTCGGGTAGGTTCGCATAGAAAGCACGATACTTTACTGTACCGTTGCTCTCGGCAAACTGGCTCGTTCCAATCGATATGTAGTCAGCTCCAAAGCCGACTGTGAGGCTCTCGAAGACCAAAGATACGTCCGAGGCGTTAGGCACTCGTATGATCGGAACGGTCCAGAACCCTAGGATTCCCTCGACATTGAGACTAGTCATGTTTGTGTAATCTATCTTGTAGCCGGCCTCTGAACTCCGAAGAGTCTTGATGGTTGGAGCGAAGACACGTTGCGTGGTTAACGATGCTATGCCACTCGAAATCAGGAGAACCGATAAGATTACGAGACTGTAGAGCTTCGGAAGAGCGAGATGGAGCACAGAAGTCAGGCGTAATGATGGCTCCTCCTTCTATAATTTATCGGTCGTAGATATCCCGTTGTATAGAAGAGACCAACACGCTATACTCTTAATATGATGTTAAACGGCGAATTAGTTTGTTTTGTCTGAGGTCGATGCAGTCTTCCTGGCGCTGAGGACTCAGGCCTTACTAGCGCTCGCATTGCACTCAATTTTCAAAACTGCTGGCAAGGAAGCCGAGTTTGTTAGAACCGACCCGTCGCATACGTTGAAACCTCCGAGGGTTATCTTAGATCGCTTGCAAAATATGCTTGAACAGAAAGATATCGCAATAACGGTAATCCTCGTCTCAATCTTAGCAGCAGTCTCCTGGGGTTTGGGACTAGCCGCAGTCGATCAGAATGTCCCACTCTGGGGATTGTTCTCGTTGGGTCTGGTTTATGGACTAGTGCTGTTCCTGACGGTCGAAACTCTCTACCTTCTTTCTTCAAAATGGCTCGCACCAACTCTAAGAAACAATCGTCTTTTTGCTGGGGCTATTGACTCGGTTGCGCTGACCGGTTCGCTTCTCGTTTCGATCGCAGCGACGCTCACCTACATATCAACAGCGGGATGTCTGACTCTATCTCAATTGCCTTGTCAAATCTGGGATTCGCTCGGCAGTCTGTCTGCTGCAATATTCTTGATTGTATTCTTCGTAAGCGGGCTTGGTACGATCGGAATAGTCGATATCGTATCCGAGAGCATCTCCTCCCGAGTTCCGTCTGGCAAGACAAGGCAAGCTCTCTACCTTGCGCTTATTTTCGCCTCAATGCTTGCGTTGACAATTTTCCTCCCTTACAATCCAATCTTCGGCCCAGCAACCGGATTCGGCACGCTCGGAGCAGAATTGGCAATCCTAGTTGGAATATCGTACCTCGGTTATCTCTTGGTTAGGCGGCGTGAGTCGGAACAATCCTCTAGTCTAGTCTACGTGGTCTTGATGTTGGGAATCGCGGGCCTCTTCCTTGGGTACACTTTCAGGAATACGACACCAACACCGGATATCACTCAAGCAAATCCATTTCCTGCCCCCTCACTAGAGGTCCTTGTGTCGACTCTAGTCTTGTTTAGCATCGCCTATTTTGCTCTGTTGCTGGCCCTACCTAGGGCGCTTGAGCAGAGGCTGGGAATCAAACATACACGATTGGTGGCTACAGTTTCCTTTCTGATGCTGTTCTCTGTAGTGGCCGCGTACCAACTCGCCCACTTGAGTGGCTTTGGAATTGGGGCGTTGTTCTTTCAGCAGGAAGGAGCTACCTATCCTGGAGTCTGGGTTGGTGCCTTGTTTCTAACTGTCAGGAAGATCACTCAAACCCACGAGAGGGGCAAACTCAGAAAGGACACAATAATTCCTTTGTGCACAAAATGCGGAAAACGTCTGGATGCTAATTCAAAGTTCTGCTGGGCTTGTGGCTCACAGGTGTCGTCCCAACCTGAGCGGGTCCTCTTTGTAGGCGATGCGGCACGGATCGAAAGCATGAAGGAACGTCACTCGACAAAGAGAAAAGTCGGAAGCTTCATCGCTGGAGGCCCAATGGGATTCTTAGCTTTTGGAATGGATTTTCCTCTCAAGCGAGCCTCTGAGGGCCAGATCGCTGTGACTGACAAGGCAGTCTATTATGGGGGTAATGCTTACCCGTTGAATACAATAGTCCATGTCGGACCTGGACATTATTCCAACTCGGTCGTTTTGACATTCAAGCTGCTCTCCGAAGGATCGATGCGGAAAACTGAAGGAGGATTGAACGCGTCTGCAACCGAGGTCGAGTTCAAGAGCAGCAATGTGAAAGCACTTACTCATAGCATTGAGCAGGCCTCCACAGCTCATGAGTGAGGAAGGCGAAGACTTTCGGAGATACCCAAAGGAAACTTCGACAAACCAGAGGAAGCCTATCGAATTAATTGGAACATCGTCGAATGCGAAGACTTAACCACCATCTCTTAATTGCTGGAACTCACATGCATTAGGACAGAGGAGTATATTGCAAGAATTTCCTGCTGCAAACAAGGGATTGGACGTTCGAGTTATTATCATCGCGATCGTGTTGATAGTATTGGCCGCCACTGCCGTTGTCTTAGTATATCCTCGACCATCCGCTCCTTCGGGCAACGGCTCTTCGAACAATAATGGTTCGAACGGGAATGGTACGAACGGAAATGGAAGTGGATCGAATACTAACAGTCCCACTCAATCGATGAGATTTCAGGCTGCGAGTGCGAGTGACAGAGACTTCCCTGGTCAAGTAGCGTATACGATTATGGTTCCGGACGGATGGGTCGGCCAACCCAAGGTGGAGCGATACACAAACCCCTTCGGGGGAGCGGACTTCAATTTCACTGCGCATGACTCAACCGGGAATAGCCGGATTTTCTTTTCGTCAGCGGACTTCCCGTACTACGTTGAGCCTACTTATGAATTCCTGAGTGTGGCTAATGCTGTCAATTATTCTTGCTACGATGCCGTAACACGCTACTATGCAACTTGCGCTCCAGGAACTTGGTGGTTAGCTTGTGGGCAATATGGATGCTACGCAGGCTTGAAGCTCTTCATCAACAGCTACTTGCCCGCAGTCGACTACATTACATCGATTGTTCAGGGCAGACTTCGAGTTGACCGCACCGACACTGGAAGGGTCGTGCCCCTCAATCGAGCCTTGTGGCCAATTGTGAACACCATTCATTCAGATGTTAGTATCGAGAAGATCATAAACGACCCATCCTTAGTCAATCGCGTATTGACTCTCGGATCGGGTCAGAACACCGGAGCTGAGGCCGTCTTCACTTATACGGATCAAGGGGTCCAATACGAGTATTTGTTGCAGGTTGTTGTAACGCGATTCATTATTACTGTTCCGGGATCAGGCTTCACCTGGTATTCCTGGACAACATACTTTTGGGGCTACACTGCACCGAAGAGTGATTTCCAGAAGGTAGGCAAGCTGTTCTCCATGATCATCCCTACAGTAAAGGTCAATCCCCAGTGGCTCCAGGCCGAGATCCAGAGGTTGACCCATGCGACGCAGTTGATAGCCCAACATAATGAGAGAATGATCCAGATGGATTATGCCATGTTCAGGGCCCAAGAGCAGAGCCAGTTCACGACGGGACAAGGCTGGATAGATTCTCTAGGGGGCGTTAAAGAGATCGTCAACCCGGACAATGCCCAAGACACTTACAAAGTTCCTATTGATTACACGTACTATTGGCATTGCGCAGGCTCTGCGTATCCATGGTACGGAACTGACAGTTCCTTGGACACACCAACCGGGTGCACGTTATACCCGAACAAGACAGGCTAGCTAGCGGTCCTCGTTTCTCCTTTGATTTTGAATGTCGGATTAGTTAGGCATCTTGACAACAACTATCGGAGTGATGAGTATCCTTCGAAAAAATCTTTGAACCAACTTTATCATACGGTTTCAACGCAACCTGATTATCTGCGATAACTTGTCAGTTTGCTGAGACTAATCAGAATCCTGCCAGCAGGCCATTATGGGTCATCGAGGATCGACGAATATCGTGCTGCAGGCTTCATCGGCTCTGCACGCTCCTCCTGACCCAGTAGACGATGATTGGAATTACCCAGATGTACAGCCGTAGCTGGACGCCGAATAATGATAGATCCCAGAAGATTGGGGCTAGAGAGATCAGCACGATCACGGAGAGACCAGCTTGGACGTTCCTGCTCTGTCGAAATTGTTTCGCTAGCCGGGGAGCAACTAGTCCCTTCTCTTCAATGGATATTATGTGGGAAAAGCTTGCGAGTATTGCTAGAATAGTTGCCAAGTCGATTGCGAAGAGACTGGAGGCATAGTCTTGGATCGCGGAATACTCCGGAACAGTGAGATTAGGATTCGCGAACTCCACATTGTACAAGAGGTATGGGACCGTGGCAACAAGTATGAGCATGACAACGTTCATGTAAATCACGAAGTTAGTTTCGACTGGCAGTACGCTCATCTGGTAGGTGTAGACCATCCAGTTAGTTATGAGGAATGAGGCCGTGAAGATGAACGCGAGTA
This sequence comes from Candidatus Bathyarchaeota archaeon, assembly GCA_005888695.1. Next base: position 3,579 of record VBBH01000003.1, on the reverse strand, counting down.
TGCGCCTGTTGATGTCATACGTGCTAGATGGGGCACTGGCAGTTATGAGCGCAACTGCACCAATCGACAGCGACAATCCAAAGATAAGATCAACGAGAGTCTCAATCCTCGGTCGTGGACGGGCGTATCCTTCCTTCTGAGTCATCTTTTATGACTGTGGAGCTGTTCATTTTCCTGTTGTAGATAAAGGAAGAAGGGAGTTGGCGGAGTTAGCGAAAGCTTGTCTCTGACTCAGTGGGCAGGCTTTGAAACTGCCTCTAGGAAATAGACGTCAGGGTTGTCCGTGAGACCTGCTTGCATTAGGACGGCCTGTACAGATGGATCCGTGGCGAATTTGCGGGCATTCTGAAGGTTGTCCCACTCCAATAGGAATACTGTTTCGTACGGATTGTCAGCGTTGCGGAAAAAGTATCCACCCTTGGAGCCGTTATGTTGGCGGGTCGTGGCGTGCTGCTCGAAGATCGTTTTCCAGTTCGCAAAATCCTTCACCCTTGTTCTAACCATTAGGTATGCCATGCCTCGAGCATTGTCTGCCTATTCGATTTAACCCAGAGCGCTATGCGCTTTCCGGATTTCACAATTCATTCAAAATCTTGGCCAGCTATTCTGGCCTTGCGCCAATCATTTCTTCTACTCGTCTATCAATCCAGCTTGGTCTCCTAGGCTCAACCCAGCCCTTGAAGATAGTCATCGAACCATCAAGAACCCCTGTCTTGGACAGTGCCTCGATGAGGTCGTCCTCAGCTCGTGCAATGGACGTGGCGAAGAGGAATAGCGTGACGGTGTGTCCTGGAGGGCTGAAATGCCACCAGACCCTTTTCCCGTAGATTTCGCGAAGATTATGAATTGCCGGATGCCTCAATTTTTCATCCAGTCTCAAGTTCAATGAATAGAAAATGATTCCTTTCGGCTCGCTTGCATTGATAATGGCTCTTGTCGATAGTGCACGTGATTCGAAGAGTTTTCCGATCGTATACTCTGCCATTCGGTAGGTTATTTTGAGCTCTTCAGCGATTTTCTTGGTGGGTCTCAGTGCATGGTAACGGAGTGCCTTGATGACCTGCCAATCCAGCTTGTCGAGTGATTTACGAGGCTGGGGGAATTGTCGTGGAGGATTTGCTTGAAAGGTTTCGATGCCAATGTGCTCTGCGATCCTTTTCGCTCGTTCATGCGCTTGTTGTTCTGTTCGGGCTGATATTGTTAGGCCGAAGCCGACGCCGAGAAAATCTGCGATGTCGATAACGTCGTCTTCGTCTCGAGCCTTCTGGAGAGCATCTCGCTTGGCTGTTATGCTTGTCGCTTGGAAATTGTAGAGACTGGCTAACGGGTTGCCGAGCAGCCACAAGTTTGGGACAGTTTGATAATACTGGATGAAGCCTTCCTTCTCCATCTTAGCCGTGCGCAGCCTGACCGTCCTTTCGTCGAGGTGTAGCTTCGCCCCAATTTCTTTCGGGCTGGGCCGACGATTCTTGCCCGGGTAGTCAAAGTACTTGAAGCTCATTTCACAGAATATCAGTACATCAGTCGTATCCAGACAAGTTCAACTCCGACGCGAGGTCGAGCGATTTCTTGATTTGAGCCATGATCCTATTATAGGATGAGGCGACTAGCTCCTAAGGGTCAAGAATGCCCATCTGATTGAATCGACCTTCTACTTCTTCAGGCCAAGATTGTCCCGCAGATATTGCAATGAGTCTCTGTTGGTCCGGCCGTATGTCGGCAACTAGGACATCTTCCGTTAGCTTGCTTCCTGCGGAGATTTTCTCGTCGGATCGCAAAGATGGCTACAATCCCAGCGAGAGCTAAGTATGGTATTCCTATGGGTAATGGTTAGTGTAGAAGTGATGGGAAAGGGTAGACCGGCCTCGATGTTCCTCTTTGGAGTCGTTTGGAGGTCCTTACGGACAGCTTGACCCTCCTAGCCTGCGATTACTGACACAGTGTTCGAGCCGAAGTCTGTTACGTAAACGTCGTCGTTCGCATTGTCGTAGGCGAGATTCCAAGGGCCGTTGCCTGCTGCCACGGTAGAGACAACGCTGTCGGTCGAAGGGTCTATGACGGACACCGTACGGCTAGCATAGTTAGCCACGTAAACTCTTTGGTTGACAGGGTTGTAGAGTACTCCGAACGGGTTGCTTCCCACGACGACCTGGCCGACGATTTTGTTAGTTGAGTCGCTGATTACAGAAACGCTTCCCGTTCCAAAGTTTGCCACATAGACCCTTCCGGTAGCCGGGTAGAAAGCAAGGCCCTCTGGGTCGCAGTAAGAACAGGTTTGTGTTGATGCGATGACTTTGTTCCTTGAAGCATCTATCACTGTCAGGGTCTGTGCATAATCACTTGACGCATAGACATAGTCTCTAGAGCTGTCGTAGACAAGATTACTAGGAGAGTTGACGGCGATGCTAGCTACGACAGTATTTTTTGAGGGGTCGATCACTGAAACTACGTTCGAGTATACGCTCGCCACGTAGATATGATTGTTGACCGAGTCGTATGCTAGAGCTACGGCTCCGAAGGGCACATTGATTGTATTGATTATCTTATTCGCGTTGTTGATAACGGACACGGACCTTGAGCTCGTCACGTAGACTTGCTGGTTGGCCGGATCGTAGACGACTGCTTCAGGATTACTGTCAACCTGCAAGTTCGCGACAACCTTGTTGCTCCTGCCATCGATCACCGCGACCGTCCCTGGGGAATTGTACGCCGAGCCGAGAACCGTGACGTACACCATCTGGTTGGAGGGATTGTACGCGACTCCATCCGGTCGGTCTCCGACAATAATAGTAGCCAGCAAGCTACCACCGCCTGAGCTTGGAGGTTTAGTTGAGGCCACGTTGGTAATGAAGAGAGGTAGGCTCGAACCTGTTGCAAGGATCAGAAGGATAATAAGATTGAGATATCTGGCAAGGATTTTCATAAGCCGTGAAGTTGCTAGGATGGCGGTTAAGGCTTACGGTAACGATGCCTAGACTATATCTTGATCTCACATGCCAGAATCTCGAAAAAAGATAGATCGAGTGTGTGGTTTTGGTGGTGAGTTTGTCTGAGTATTCAGACCGTTGACGATAACAAAGAGTATGTGGACAGGTCCAGAACCACCCCCTTCATTGCCGTGGTACTTCCTGTGCCTGCTGATATGTCAGGCAGGATCTTCCATGTTCAGGAGATACTGAAGACTGTTGATCCGAGGCATGTGTATCATGTACCAGCCTATTTCCACGTCACTCTCAAGCTAGTTGGCTGGCTGGATGACCAGTTAAAGGAGAACTTACCGGTTGTTCTCCACCTAATCGAACGAGAACTTCAGCTCTTCAAAGCGCCCATGGTGATCTTTCACGGAGTCTCCTATTTTCCCGATGTCGTATATCTCAAATTGCATGATCCCAAAGGGACAATACGCTCGATGAACGAGGTACTCGTGGGAAAGCTTGGTGGCCTGATACGCAACTTTGCATTTGAGGGTGATTCTTTCATGCCGCACGTAACGATCGCAACTTTCAAAACGAAAGATGTGGACCCGCTTCTTAGAATGGTTGGCACCATGGCCGATACTGGCCTCGGCAGTACAGTACT
>VBBH01000002.1 GCA_005888695.1 Candidatus Bathyarchaeota archaeon | reverse complement strand
GCGCCGCCGCATTGAATGGAGCATTGGACGTCGGGGTCAATGCGATGGCTGTAATGAAGAGTGTTGGATTGAACGTTGCTGCAGATCCGATAAACATCATCAACTATGCGGATAAGCTGGGCTTGAGCGGCAAACGTGGAGGCGCCTTAGTCGTTTGTGGAGACGATCCACATGCGAGCAGCACCCAAGTCGCGGGCGACAGCCGACAATTGATGCAGCATTTGAAGATGCCCGTGATGGAGCCCAGCACTCCGCAAGAGTTGAAGGATTGGATTGGGGAAGCACTCAAATTGTCCATCTTTTCGAATCTCGTTGTTGGATATCTGATTACAACCTATCTCGCAGAGGGCGGTGGAAATGTTACTGTCTACGAGAACCAGCCGCCCGAGATTAGTTTCAAGAATCCAATTTCGATGGATCTTTCAAAGATCGATATTCCAGGAAGAGTCAGTATCCCACCGAATACTTGGGATCTTGAAAAACAGATTATCCGTGTAAGATTTCCAAAAGTCAACGAGTACGTTCGGCAGAACAAGCTCAACAAGCTGCTGTATTCCGATGATAAGAGAAGGCACAGGATCGGTTTTGTGGCCGCAGGGATATCGTACAGTTACCTGGAGCAGGCCCTCTGGGAGCTCGGCTGTGACAAGCAATTCCCGTTACTGAAACTGGCTGTGACATTTCCAATCGAACCCGAGATCGTCGAGCAGCTTGCAGGCCAGGTTGACAACATTATCGTGGTCGAAGAGAAGAGTCCATTCATTGAGAACCAGATCAAGGGGATTCTCCGAGATCTCATGCAAGAAGAACGCGTGAAGACGACTCCCCAAGTCTATGGGAAAGCCTTCCCTGATGGGGACGGATTTCCGGAGGAAGGAGGCTTCACACCCTCGATGGTGATCGAAAAGGTTGGACATCTAGTTATGGACATGAGCGATCCGGCCACGAAAATAGACCAGAAACGGATCAATCAAGAACTGGATCTAATTGCAGAGATCAAGGCCTACGGATTATTGGTTCCTCCTCGGACGCCCGGTTTCTGTGCGGGTTGTCCCCATCGTGAGACCTTGAGCGCTGTTAAGAAGATGCGTGAACAGCCTGCGCACAGGGACATCTTTGCACATGGGGATATTGGATGCTATTCGATGTCTTTCCTCCCTCCATTCGCTGAAATGTACAATCTCACCGCTATGGGGCTAGGAGGAGCAGCTGGAAGTGGAATGGACCCATTCGTCACGAACAAACAGTACGCCCTGATGGGCGATTCTACGTTTTTCTGGCGTGGAATAACCGCGATCTCAAACTCGATCAAGGAAGGCCAGGACATTCTCTACATCATTCTCGATAACAAGACTACGGCTATGACCGGACATCAACCTACGCCTGCCTCTGGTCACAACATAATGGGCGACAAGACCGTAGCGCAGGATATCGAGGGAATAGTGAAGGCTATGGGACGACCAAAGTCAAAGGACAGTTGGGACCGGGTGAGCCGCTTGTGGAACGGACATGAGGTGTACGTGAAACGATTGCCGCCGTCGAATAGGAAACGGTACATGGCGGAGCTGGACAAGGCTTTCGAAAAACCGGGTGTCAAGGTAGTAATTGCTGACAAGGAGTGTGGGATAACATTTCACCGGCGAAAGCGGGCCGAGAGAGCTCAGATAGTCGAGAAGCAGGGCTTTGTCCCGCGCGAGGTCTTCGTCAATATCAGCCAAGAAGTCTGCGAGAACTGCCGAGAATGCACAAAGGGCACCGGATGTCCAGGATTGACGATCATCGATACAGACTACGGAGAGAAGATCGGAATCGATCAATCTACGTGCGTGTCCGATACCTACTGCACGAAAATAATGGCATGTCCGTCTTTCGAGAACGTAATTGTCACCAGATCGCATCCTCCGAGGGCACGTGCAAGGAACATCCCCTTAGAAGACATTCCACAACCGACTACGGTTCGCAGTTTCGACGATACTTGGAACATCTACGTCAGCGGAGTCGGAGGAATGGGTGTCGGGGTCACCGCCTCGACATTAGCTAGAGCCGGGACAAAGGCCGGTTACGACGTCAGGTTCAACGACAAGAAAGGCCTGGCAATAAGGAACGGCGCCGTCAGCGCCCACATAAGCTTCGCGAAGGGGGATGCGAAGATATCAACGATCGTGCCGAATGGCAAGGCCGACCTTCTCTTAGGCATCGACATGCTAGAGGCTGAGAGAAGTTTGGTTTATGCAAGCCATAACAGAACGTCTGCTGTCGTCAACACTAGCAAGGTCCCAACGATACCGATGCTGGCCGGGATGATGAATTATCCACCAGATGTGGA
>VBBH01000001.1 GCA_005888695.1 Candidatus Bathyarchaeota archaeon | reverse complement strand
CGTCGACAGTATCATGGAAACAGTCAGTCCCAAACAACGTCCGAAGAATATGGAGGCCTTCAGGCTCGGCCGCAAACTTGTCGCGGACCCGAGCCTGCTGGACCTGAAGAATATTGTTGCAGAGCCAGAGGTTTTGATGGCGTATGGGGGACGCGAGGATTACAATTCGATACTTGAAAGGAAGACACGGTCGCTCCAGCATGCCTATTGGCAATTGTGGAAGGGTCCCAATATGGCAAGGCAATATCGCAAGATGGTCGAGGAAGCTGTCGCGAAAATGGGATTCGACGATGAGACGAATAAGCATCTTGCACGACGCCTCTATGATCTCATCCTATGGGGTGGACCTAGCTATGCGCAGAAATATCTGGATCGAGTCGAGGCAGTGTTCAAGCTAGATCGGCCGGATCGTGGATATGCGGCGACGAAGGCGGTTATTCGGAACCTTCACAAGGTTATGGCGGTCAAGGACGAGTTCTTCACTGCACAATTATTGACTGATGATGAGAAGCTCGAACGCGACAAGGTCAGATACAACATCGATGAAGATAACGGGGATAGGATAAGTTACGTGCACATTAATGAACCAGAGTTCTACCTGTTCGGCAGACAGATACGGTTCGACCTTCCCAAATGGCTCGCTCGGAACTGGTTCTATAACATTGGCAAACGCGCAGGCTTCACTCGGAAATTATTGAGCAGGTGGGGATGGCATGAGAAGGAGCAGGGGTTCAGAGACTGGTACTACAACGATGTGATCGGATTCTACTTGGAAACCACTGGCAGGGATTACGACTGGGCCTTGAGAGGACTACGCGTTTTGAATGATCCATACAGACCAGACGAGTTTATTGTGACGGGTTTCAGGGAATTCGTATATCCCAAGATGGAGAGGGCGAGAAAACAGTTCGAGCAGATCCGGACCACGGCTCCAGGTCATGGGGAATTGCCAGTAATGCCCGCCATCGCCGCGCGACCTGAGCGGTAATTCTACCTACCCAGACTTTTCCATTTTCTGAGAGTCAGGCTTCAGAATCGTTGTCTTGACCGAGACTCGTACTTTCGGCCCATTGCAAAATTGCTCAACCAACATCGAAAGCATTGCAAATTGCGACCCTGTGAAGACTCCGGGTAAGATCCTAATCTTAAATTCATGTCCATCGACTTTGTTAATGAGCAGGACTCCAGAGTGGAAGTCACTAGGTTTCGTGATAACTATTCTCTCAACCTCCGACTTGAATACTTCGAAATCCTTGTTATCGATCTCTTTCAAACGCGTCGACATTTTGGCCGCGTGGTCCCTCCCCTCGGGTAGATAACCAAAACCATAGATGATCAACTGTAAGAACGAGATAACGTAAAGCGGAAACAACACGAACGGGTAAACGAGGTGGAATTTTCCTCGATAGGCAGCCACAAGTCTCTTGTCGGTCACGTAGATACTGTAGCCGATCCCCCGCCCTCCACATAATGCACGGCTAGAAAGAACTCCAAGAAACGCCTCATCAACGTTCTCGGTGTGAAACGTGTCCGGACCGTTGGCTTTCATTTAGAGCTACAGGGGCGGGCCTGGAAAAAAACCTAGCGCAACGAGCAGAATAGAGAGCTTGAATTTCAAACGGGACCGCGCGCTTTTGTTCTGAGTACGTCTGGCTTATTGCTTGGCGCTCATGACAAAGCTGATTGGCGCAGCATAAGTCTCGGATTTACTCTTCCGTTCTTAGGACTCCTGATTCACTTTCTCATTCGTAGACGAAACATTCTGCGAACAGATCGTACAATACATGACCCACACAAAGCAAACGCAGATGACACACTGATTCTTGGACATTGGGTCGAACTAACGAACCTAAAGCGGACCTAGTCTACGGGCTCAAAGAGCAAATCAGAGACAGTTCAGGCAGTCTACTCGATTGGCTGATCAACCAGAAGACTCGCCTTCCGTAAACTATTTCCCAGTTTTTCGGTCTGAACCTTTTCCGGTTCGGACTGCTGTAGCCTTGGATGTCTTCCCGGCTTGAGCCGTTCGTTTTGGAGTTATGAGTATTCTATCCACTTGACCGTGGTAGACTAAGCCATGCGGCGATTGAAAAACGAGCAGAGTGCTCAGCCAGTCCCTAGCTCTTCAGAGGCTCCGGAAGCACATCAAACAACTTAACAAATTTTACTACTTTTATCGGGACTATGATCCAATTCGCTGATTTTGAGCCCTGATTGCCAAAATACGCATATGTTTTCAGGCCCCCGATGTCCCCCTCGTGAATTTCCGCTATGTTTAAATGAATAAACCCATTTCCGCAAAATGCTATTCTCGCATTTTGAACGAGTTAGAGCAGATCTCTCCCAAAATGAGGGGCAGTAGAAAATATAATTGTAAAAAAGGGGGGGTAGATTGTGAAGTTTCAAGACGTGAAAGAGACATCCCGAATACCTTTTGGACCGACCACCTATTTCCTTCCGTTCTGACATCGAGTCTTCTCTTTCGCCGAACTCAGTTCAACATCCAAAGTAATGGAAAAGAAAAGAATTCACTGGAAGAAAGTTTTACAAGCATTTCTCAAAAGTGTCTGCGAATTTTATTTTGGCCCCCACCCTCCAATTTTTTTCTCCAGCCATACAAGACACGAATACTTTCACACCCCAACCCCACGTTCACCATCCCTCGACGATGAACCACAAGCTCCGAGAAAACGTCGCCAAGAAAGAACTCTCCTTCCGACCACGAGCAAACCCACTAAGGACGGAGCAATCGAAATTATGCGAAAATATGAATTCTTATTGCAAGACCCCCATAGCTGACAATTCTCGACACTGAGTCCGAACGAATTCAGCCAATGCTTCCTCATGGAGCAAACCGTTCAGGAGCCTGATTCCGAACGAACAGAACAGTCGTCTGAAGCACCAGAGCATTTTACTCCTACTATCCTCTCTGGATACCTGTTTTTGTGGGGGTGTGCCGGCCGTAACCCATCTTCTGTTCGTGGCAGCCATCCGTCTTATCGGAGTACCCGCGCCTTCGGACGGAAGCTCACAGGCGCCTATGTCTCCTTTCACAGCATAACAACAGCTCCATCGTTTCACCCCGTAAACCCATGACAATGCTCAGGCGTTAGCCATCACGCATCTCAATCCATGGACTCGGGTTCCTCGTTTCTGCGCTGTTGTCACAGGTCTCCCCGGACATCTCAGTGATGCTATGCTTTTCCGCCATGTGGATGGAGTTTCCTCAGGACCACGTCACACGTCCTGTAGCCGCCCACCGGCTCGCCCCCACAAAGAAACGATCAAAGCATCCACTGGATAAAAAATTGATCCCGTTGAACAAAAAAAAATAACGGGTGAGCTGTGCAGAAGGCTCAACGTTTGATATCGCTCCAAGCATGTTATCCCTAAGGGACAGCACCTTGGGCGATTGGGGGCTGCGGGCTGAACATCTCGGCCGAAGCCTCGATGCGTACACCCCAGCTCCATTAACCCCATCTTCTATGGGAGCCCTCGTCCTAGCCCGAACAGATCTGTCGCCAGACCTGCCAATATTATTGTGGGCTGGATCGGTTGCCTATTTTCGGGAGAGGTTTCGGGCTTAGATGCTTTCAGCCCTTATCCTCGATAGCGTGGCTGCCCGGCAGTGCCCTGTCGGACAACCGGTAAACTAGAGGCTACGATACCCCGTTCCTCTCGTACTAGGGGCGCCTTCCCCTCAGGCAACCAGCACTCCCAGCAGGTAGAGTCCGACCTGTCTCGCGACGGTCTAAACCCATCTCGCATTCCCCTTTGATAGGCGAACAGCCTCGCCCTTGGGTCCTGCTGCGGACCCAGGATGGGAAGGGACGACGACGGAGAACCAATCCTCCTCGTCGATGGGGACTCTCGGAGGAGACGAGCCAATTACTCCCGGGGTAATTTTTCTGTCACCTCCAGCCCCCAGCAAAGGGGACATGAAGGATCGCTAGACCAGGCTTTCGCCTCTGGATCCCTTGCCGTTGAGGATCCAGTCAGCCCGGCTTTTGGTCTTGCCCTCTATTCCGGGGTTCTGTCCCGGATGAGCCGAGCTTAGGGCCCCCTTGATAGTTTTTCAAGGGGGTGCCGCCCCAGCCGAACTGCCCACCTGCCGATGTCCCAATTCTATTGGTAAGAGATGTAACCACGGATAGGTGGTGTTACATTGGTGCCTCCACCGTCCCCGAAGAGACGGCTTCGAAGGCTCCCACCTACACTCTGTACCCGCGATCACATCCCAACGACAAGCTGCAGTAAAACTCCACGGGGACTTCTCGCCCCGCTGGGAGTTCCTGGACTGTTCGTCCAGGTAAAGTGGGTTCACCGGGCCCTAGGCGGGGACAGCGGGGAGGTCATTGGTCCATTCATGCACGTCGGAACTTACCCGACAAGGCATTTGGCTACCTTAAGAGAGTCAGAGTTACTCCCGGCGTTTAGCGGCCCTTAGCCCAGTTGAGCCCGGGTTTCAGGTACCGCCACTGGCCAGGACTCAAAGGCTGTTTGCACCCTTTCGGGCTTGCAGCCTCATATGTTTTTAGTAAACAGTCGCCTCCCCCTTGTTACTGAGACCTAAACCCCCAGCATAGCTAGGGGTTCAGGCACCCCTTATTCCGAAGTTACGGGGCTGATTTGCCGAGTTCCCTCGCCTAAGTTCGACCCGATACGTCTAAGGCTTCTCACCTAGGGGCACCTGTGTCGGATCTTGGTACGGACGAAGAGGATCCATCCTCGCGACCCTTTTCAATGGCTCCTGGAATCGGCCGAACCCCCCTAAACGGGAGGCCATTCCCGTCTTCTCCTGGTTCTCACCATTACGGTACTCCCCAGGATTGAACGGTTAGATGAGACGACGATCTCACTCGGCTTATCCGGAAGCGTTAGGTCGGAGGCTTGTGTTGCCACGTGTACCTCCCCGGTACCGGAATCTTAACCGGTTACCCTTTCGACAGTTCCGATTAGGGACTATCTTAGGACCGACTTACCCCCGGCTGACGACGCATTGCCGGGGAACCCTGGCCCCTTCGACGGAGGGGATTCTCACCCCTCTATGGCTGTTACTACCACCGGGATCTGCACCGGCGATCGGTCCACTGGACGCCACCGCCCAGCTTCCACCCGATCGCCGCGCCCACCTACCGACACGATTTGATTCGTGTCCCTGGGTATCGGCACCTGGCTTAGCCCCGTAAATTTTCGGCGCCCCCAACCTCGGCCGGTCAGCTGTTACGCACTGCTTGGAGGATGGCTGCTTCTAAGCCTACCTTCCAGCTGTCTCCGGTTGAGGACGGCTTTCCATTTCTACACTTAGCCAGGATTTTGGGGCCTTAACCCAAGTCTGGGTTGTTCCCCTCGCGGCCTGGGACCTTACGCCCTAGGCCCGTGTCCAGCCTTCTACGGCGCTAGTGGATTCGAAGTTTGAATGAGGAGTGGAGCCTTTCGGCTCCTTGTTCTTCAATCAGGACTCTACCCCACCAGCCACCTCCGGCCAGACTATCCTTAGAGATATTTCGGCGGGAACTAGCTATCACCGAGTTAGATTGGTCTTTTGCCCCTAACCCCAAGTTATCGGAGTGAGTTGCACGTCAACACCCGTTCGGGCCTCCACCGAGCTTTCGCCCGGCTTCACCCTACTCAGGGATAGATCACTCGGTTTCTAGTGTCACCCTTGTGATTACAGGCCCTTTCAGACCCCGTCCCTTATGCTTCATCAAAATCCACATTACGGACTGTTGGTTTCCCTATGGCTCCAGACTTACAGTCTTTAGCCTCACCACAATGATGAACTCCCCGGCCCATGGTACTAAACGGATCGCACAATCCTAGTCCCCTCCTCTTGCCTGATTGCGTCACCACAACCTGCTTCGAGGAGGATCTACCCTTGCGGACCATGCACGTCTGTAACCACCTGATTTCAGGCACTTTTCACTCCCCTTCCGGGGTGCTTTTCAGCTTTCCCTCACGGTACTAGTGCGCTATCGGTCTTGGGACGTATTTAGTCTTGGAAGTTACTTGCTTCCAAATTTTCGCACCCGTGCCGGGGTGCGATACTCTGGGACTCCAACCCTATTCTTGCACGCTTATGTCTAGGGGGCTGTCACCCTATTTTGCGGGCCGTTCCAGGCCACTACGACTTTACATGCGAGGAAGCGGCTGGGCCCAATAACCCCACAACCCCTAACAGTTTCCTGCCAGGGTTCGGTTTGGACTCTTCCCATTTTGCTCGCCGCTACTTTGGGAATCCCTTCTTGGTTTCTCTTCCTCCTCGTACTTGGATGCTTCCGTTCCGAGGGTTTCTCCTCCCACATAGGGAGTGCCACAGATGTTAACTGTGGCGGGAAGTCCCATTTGGGAATCTCCGGATCGAAGGCTGCGTGCGCCTACCCGGAGCATATCGCAGCTTGCCACGCCCTTCTTCAGCGCCCAAGCCGAGCCATCCGTCAGGCGGCGTATCATGCCATGCCCTTAGGAACCCACGCTTGATTTGCGTCAAACTTAAGCCCTCTACACAGCGTCACTGTGATACCAGCTATTCGCTGGAGTCACTATGCATCTTCACCCTCAAGACTAAATGCTTGAGAGTTGCACCGTAAAACGGTACATAGGCCCGTAGCAGTTCTTTACCTTTTGCTATCCAGCCGCTCCTGAACTTTCTAAGGAGGTGATCCGGCCGCAGGTTCCCCTACGGCCACCTTGTTACGACTTCTCCCCCCTTACCTAGCTTAGGCTCGAGGTAACCAACAAGGCTACATCTCGCCAAAACCAAATTCGGGTGGAGCGACGGGCGGTGTGTGCAAGGAGCAGGGACGTATTCACCGCGCGATGATGACACGCGGTTACTAGGGATTCCATGTTCACGAGGGCGGGTTGCAGCCCTCGATCCCAACTGAGGCTGGGTTTGGGGATTGCCTTCCCCTTTCGGGGTCGGAGCCCATTGTCCCAGCCATTGCAGCTCGCGTGTGGCCCAGGGGATCCGGGGCATACTGACCTGCCGTGGCCCGCTCCTTCCTCCCCCTTAGCGGAGGCAGTCCCCCTAGTGTGCCTCTGTTCCCGTAGGAACAGGATGGCAACTAAGAGCGCGGGTCTCGTTCGTTTTCTCACTTAAGAGAACACCTCACGGCACGAACTGGCGACGGCCATGCACCTCCTCTCAGCTAGTCCGGTAAGACCTTTAATCTGACCTTCATCCAACTGTCGCCCCTGGTAAGGTTCCCGGTGTTGACTCCAATTAAACCGCAAGCTTCACCCCTTGTGGTGCTCCCCCG
>VBBH01000288.1 GCA_005888695.1 Candidatus Bathyarchaeota archaeon | reverse complement strand
TATTGACGAGATCAGGAATCTCGGCTACGAGCCGATACGCGAGCGAGACGACAAGAGAGCCAAGAGCTTCTTCCACATGCTACGATGGGTAAAAAACGATCCAAGAAACAGACTGCCATATGCTAAGACAGGATGGCCAAAATTGAAACGATACCTGACACTCCCGCAGAAACGTCAGATCTATTCCTCCCAGGGCTGGACCCGTGACCAAAACCAAGGTCCGCGTCAGCATTAGACCCGCAGTCTCAAGCGACAAGGGACCAATCCTCCAAATCTCGAAGCACATCTGGTCCGGACACGATTACATACCAAAAGTCTGGGACGACTGGATCAAAGACAAGAACGGAAGAATAATGATCGCTACAGTTCAAGGCAGACCTGTAGGCGTGGCTCACATGTTCTTTCAAACTAGACCTGTCGCGTGGCTGGAAGGTGTCCGAGTCCACCCGGACTATCGAGGATTAGGGATCGCTGGGAAGCTGAACCGGAAACTTGTCGAGTATGCGGCCAGCAAGGGTGCAACTGTCGCGAGGCTAAGCACTGATTTGGACAACAGGGCTTCGAGAAGGCATCTGTCCCGGACCGGCTTCAAACTTTTACAATTGTATCCCAGATACACTTCCAAGAAGCCTCTGAGAAGGCAACCGGGAGTCTCAAAGGTCCGGAGATACAATGATACATTATGGAAGCGTGTCAAATCCTCGGATGTGTATCGTAACTACCAGGGACTGTATGCTGAAGGATGGACATGGTACCCATTGACACCTCGGGGGCTTAGAGATCTCGTAAAGAAAGGGAGCGTGCTGCAAACCAAGCAGACTCCTTCAAGCAGTCAGGCGCTCTCGATCATGATCCCCGGTGTAGAAGGATACATGATCGGTTACTTATCGGGAAAGCCGGATCAGCTAGAAACATTCGCCCGCTACTTGCGATACCTATTATCCAAGACGAAGACAAAGAGACGCGTGAGGATTTTGGTTCCAACATCGGCTAGCGTAGAACGTATTCTTCGAAAATCCGGCTACACTAAGACAGGTACCACCCTAGTCTATGAGAAGCAAATCTAGCAACCAAGCCCGCCTGAAACATTTCTTGATGATTGAGAATCTCTCCATTCTTTCCGAAGACCCGGTCATAGCAAGCTTATAGCCCTGAGGCGTTGGAAACGGGCGAAAGGATAGTGCGAGGAAAAGATGGAGCACACAGACACCGGTGAGATAGACGTACTCTGGGACGAAAACGGAAACGCCAGATACCGAATCCTGAAATCCGGCAGAATGGTCGATTTCGAGGGAAAGAGCCTCGGCTTTATTGACGAAGAAGGAAATATTTTCGATTACAAAACCGGACGACAACTCGCCTTTTACGAAAACGGAATATTGAGAGATGTGGACGGTGCAGTAGTAGCCCTAGGACAAGAACCAGCAGGAGCCAAACCCGTCCTACCAGACAAAGGACTCATTCCGAGCGCTGCGGAACCGGAGACGGAGCCGAAAAAGCCAAAGCCAAAGAAAGCAGCCAAAAAGCCCGCACCAGGGCTGCTCTGGTCGAAGAAGATCTTCGAAGAACTCTAGATCCAGCCCGGGACGCCATCATTCCTGGGGAATAAATGGATAGAATCCTCCTTTGGCTGTCCTAAACTACGTTAGCATCGCAGTCTTTCTCATCGCATACGCCCTGATCGTACTTCGTAACCTCAGATGGTTCCATCTTCCCATATGGACAGTAATGCTTGCCGGCGCCGTCGCAATGGTCTTCCTAAACGCAATACCATTGGATGCAGCATATCAATCAGTTAATCTGAACGTGATCTTCTTCCTGATCGGAATGTTCACTATAGTAGCAGCCATGGATCTCTCCGGACTCCTAGAATACTCAACACTCAGAATAATCGAAATCGCCAAGACACCAGGCAAAGCCTTCGCACTGATAATCGCAGGAATGAGCGCAATGGCCGCATTCCTGATGAACGACACGCTCGCACTAATGGCCACTCCAATAATGTTGAGTCTCTCAAAGCAGATGAGAATCCGGCCAACAGTGATACTGATCGCATTAGCCATGGGCATAACTATAGGCAGTGTGTTTACTCCGGTAGGCAATCCACAGAATCTTCTCATCGCATTGTCAAGTGGAATCCCAAACCCATTCTTCAGCTTCCTCTACTACCTCCTCCCACCCACACTTGTTTGCATCCTCGTCACATACCTGATCCTCAGAGTCTTCTATCGAAAAGACCTAGCGATGGCAAGACTCGACGGGTTAAATGAAGATCCGAAGAAGGCGATCAAGGACGCAAGACTGGCTCGAATATCCGCTTACACAATCCTCATCGTAATAGCAGGCTTCTTCATTGTCGGGACCACTCGATTATTGGGATTCGACTCCAACGCCAACCTCGGCACAGTCGCTCTTCTCGGAGCGACGATAATCTATCTAGTGAGTAGTCGCAGACGTGAAATCCTCGCCTCGATCGACTGGGGAATAATCATCTTCTTCATCAGCCTCTTCATCGTCACCGAAGCCTTCTGGCGATCAAACCTACTCCAAACACTCATGACATATTTCCCAGGACCCCTACAAACCAATCAGGGAATCACACTAGGCGTAGTGATCACATCTAGCGTCGTACTCAGCCAGTTCCTGAGCAACGTCCCCTTCGTCGCCGTCTACATCAAAGCCCTACAAGCCGCAGGCTTCACAGGCTCAGACGTAAGAATCTGGATGGCTCTAGCCGGGGCGAGCACGTTAGCGGGCGGACTCACAATCCTAGGTGCCGCAAGCAACGTGATAATCCTCGAGCAGGCCGAGCAGAGAGGTGAAGGATTCGGATTCTTGGAATTCCTGAAAGTAGGAATACTCGTTACTGTCCCCAATATTCTCATCCTATGGCTCTTCCTCACCATCCTCTAGCTCTCAACCATCACTAACAGAAGCATTCCGTTGACAGAAACATACCAAACAAGTCCTCTGAGAGACTATCGCATTGACTGTACAATAGCTTTGACTAAAATACACTCCCCCAGTCAGCCCTTGCAATCAGAAAAACAGGGAGAAAAAAGGAAAAGACAAAAAATTGATTCCATTAGGTATACCACTAAGTAGACGACAACTCGGACTAGTAGCAATAGCAATCGCTGCAATCTCAGCGATGATAACACCATTCCTCTACCATGCGCCTTCACAGACACAAGCAACCATACCACCACCCACGACAGGATCGAACAACAACGGCAATAACAACAATGCTAACAATGCAAACCAGGGAACCAACACAAACACAGGGAGTAAGCATGGAGGTGGGGACTCCGATACCGACAACACCGGAACAGGAGACTCGGATACTAGTAGTGATACTGGTTCATCGTCGACGCATGCTCATCAGCATGGCAAGGATCAAACCGGTTCTGCAGACTCTCACTCGCAGAAAGTCCATACTGACCATGACACAGATGAATCTCTAGATCCAACCACCTCAAGCGTACAATCAAACAAAGTCCACGGACATAATCATGGACAGGTCGAGGATCAGGACCATGACCATGACGATCGTGCATCCTGAGTTATCCTACCAAACACAATAGATCTTTACCGGTCTAACATTCCGCCAATCGCAACAATCGAGAGAGCTAGTCAGGCTAAACAACTAATTTCCCTTATTGTATTTTTTTCTTTTCAATGTAAGGTTTAGAAGCCGCCCGCGTTGGCTCCATCTTTCATAGAGGTACTGTATGAAAAATGCCTAACCAAGGAGAGAAAGCACCATCATTCACTCTTCCAGACACTGAGCGAAAACAGAGAAGCCTCCAAGAACTACTCAGCCCCAAAGGAGCCACCATACTCGCCTTCTACCCCGGCGCATTTACAGGCGTCTGCACAAAAGAAATGTGCACCTTCCGAGACAGTCTAACCCAACTAGGCAATATCAACGCGAAAGTCGTCGGAATCAGCGTAAACGATCCATTCTCGAACAAGGCCTTTGCTGAAAAGAACAGTATCAACTTCCCCCTGCTTAGCGATTACAACAGAGACGTAGTCAAGCAATACAACATAGCACTAGACAACTTTGCGGGATTGAAAGGATACACTGCGGCAAAGAGAAGCGTCTTCATCCTAGACTCACGAGGCAATGTCATCTACAGATGGGTCAGCGACGATCCGGGTAAAGAGCCGAACTATGATGAGGTTCGCAAAGCAGCCGAGAAAACGTCACCGGTCCAAACGGCAGCCCACTAAGACCCAATCAAGCATTTCTCGACTTTCCTCATACTCTTTTTCTTTCTACTTCAGAAGTTTCAGAGCCAGCGACACATTTTCTCCGGTTTCATCATGTCGGAGATAGACGTAGGTCTGAGGTGCTTCTTTGGATAATTTTGAAATTTTCTTTGACCAGTCAACGATTGTCTTCTCATCATAGTGATCCTTTCTC
>VBBH01000134.1 GCA_005888695.1 Candidatus Bathyarchaeota archaeon | reverse complement strand
CCGATCCCGGGATAAAGTCGTGGTTCATTGGCGAACCAGTGGACTTCGACCGGTGGTTCATGATCGATAAGAAAGCGCCAATCAACGTAGTGGACTTGCGAAGTGTAGCCGGGGAAGCTGAACGCCAGGTCTTTGTCGAGTACTTGCTAGAACAGTTGTTCTTCTGGATGATACGACAGAAGGGCAGCCAGGCCCTGAAGTATCTCCTCTATTTTGATGAGATTCACGGTTTCTGTCCCCCCGTAAGGGCCCCAGCTTCAAAGAAGATCCTGATTCGCTTGGTGAAGATGGCGAGGGCCTTTGGCCTAGGCATGGTGTTGGCAACGCAGAACCCCAGTGATTTGGATTACAAGGTCCTGTCGAACGCGAATATTCGATTCATTGGCAGCTTGCCGATGAGACAGGATATTGAAAGAGTCAGGTTGGGTTTGGATCTAGGCGCGGACGCGATGGACACGCTATCGAGTTTGAGGAAGATGGAGTTCTACTGTCAGATATTCGACAGAAACGAGGGCTTCTTGACAGTCCCCGGGCGTCTAATCTCTCAGCACGGCGGTCCCCTAGAGTTGAATGATGTCAGGAAGCTTATGCAGCCTTTGAAAGAGGGCTGGACTATTGAAGACCACGCACTTCTGGAAGGAGGAAACAGAGGGGCCAGTAAGCACGGAAGTACGAGGGAGTTGAAGGTCGTTTCGGACAGCCTAGCCTTGAAGGTCGATACTGAAAAAGCGTCCAGGCCGCCGTTAGACGGATCTGTCTCTTTGAGACGATTGAAGCTCCGTTTCGACTCCTACTATGTAATGGACTATGATGTCAGCACTTGGAAGCAATTTCCACACTACCAAAAGGAAGTGCGGATCAACGCAAAAGGGACACTACTGGTTGATGCGGCAAACGGAAAGGTTGTGAGGTTCCTATCATCGGGCGACCATCCGATACATGCTCCCACCGAGGAGGAGAAATTGTCGGCAGGTTTGACGAAGACGCTGACAACCGGAGAATTGGGAATGGTGGATGTGCCGAGCCATGACCATCTCACAACCGAGAGTTTGGAGGCTGTCAAAGATGAAGGTCAGGTGGAGCGCAACATGAAACAGTATGTCTCGGATCGTTACGAGAAGAGAGTGAAATTGGTCGGAGTGAGAACGACGAGAGAAGCGACCATTAAGCCATCGGCCCGAGACATTCATTTCACGAATGCACGACTCGTCCGGCATCCAGTCTGGACTGCCATCTTCGGAGTGGACGGGACACAGGAGTCGTTTCGAAAAATCGTTTCGGGAACCGATGGAACGATTCTCGGAATTGAGTACCCAATGTGCTCGGCCACGCTACACAAGATATTGTCGGGAAGTGTCAGTGCAACAGTATGTGGACATGCGGCCTGCCCAGAGCATTTGCGCGCATGCCTATCCTGTATAAAGCACTATTGCGGAACCTGTCGACCCGATCTTTCGTGTGGGCATGTGGCATGTGTCGAGCATACTGCGAAATGTTCGCTCGGGATTGAAAAAGTCTGCATGAAATGTGGATTGAATTCTTGCAGTCATTATACGTGCCAGTTGCACAGACGCGACTGTGAACATTGCGGCAAGACAGTTTGTCTGAGATGCACGATCGAAAAGGGGATGCTGAGAAAGAGATACGCTTGCAGCGAAGAATGCGCCAGCTTCCTCTAAAAGCGGGCCAATGTCACTCTTCAGTTGCTTGTATTTTCAGCTGGTAAATCTCACCATCTGATTTCATTACAGTGACAGTGACCAGTTTTCGCTCGAATTCCACCTTGAGGATTCTACTGCATGGCAGTATGCCCTTTGTCTCCCTTAGGATGCTGGGTTGTTCTTGTTTGGTCTTGACCTCAGGCTTTGTATACCTCTCTAGTATTTTCTTGATGTCGTCATAGAGAGTGAGAACCTCTTCGTTCTCGGTGTCCAGGTCTCTAGGCTCTTCCTCGGTCGATAACCCTGATAGCACCACTGATACCTTGGAGATAGTAGGGCAATTGGCAGGGCGTTACCGGAGCTTCCCTCGTGAAGTGACTCATGCCCAGTGGCTATTAGAGGGTAGCATTAGGACAATCTACTCTTTCTAGGGTTTTCGGGTAATAATTTCCAGTCCTCATGAGTCATTGTTCAATTGTGTTGAGCTATTACGGAAGGCTCTGTCCCAGAGGGAAGGCGAAATTCGAGAATGGGAACTTGGTCGTCCTCAATGAGGATATTAGTATTGATTGCAGGTGTTATCGTGGCTCTGCAAGCCTCGCACGTCCTTTCTATTTCAATCGCGTTCCATACCATCACTCAGGACTTCAAGAACTCACGTAGCGTTGCTGGAATCGCAGTGGGCATCGGTGTATCCATGCTAGCTGCAGTGCCGGGCAGAAAAAACAGAGGGGTCGAACGAAGGCATGTCATTCCAGCGTACAGGATTGATCGTGCCAAGCTTTGGAGGAACGCCGAGCACCTGAGAGTGATCGCCGATTCAATGGCTAAACATTCCGACCTAAGATAGAAAAGAGATCGAAACCTTGCAGGATGGTATTTTGGACTCTAGTGTGGAGCGGACGTATCAACCGTCGCATAGATAACGCGAGACTCTGGAGCACCAGGTATCGGGTGTTCATTGAATAATCTTTCAGCTTCACTGACATGACCGACGCCGAGGATTGACACGTAGGCTCGCATTGTGCCTGACAGCTGGGCTGTCCCTTCGTATATCTTGATTAGTTTCTCGATGTTGGTCTTGAACCATTGCCAGGTCACGTCCTTAGCCTCGGGATTGTTGGTGGCGTAAGAGATCACGTTCCGGATGTCCTGCCGTTTTACGTTCCCGCCTAATGCGAAGTCCAGTGTCTTGGCGACAAGTTCTGGCTTCTTGAAACTTGTGAGTCCCTCCAGATATCGTAGTCGGTCCTCGTCGGTTGTGCTCTTCTTGTATCTGTCTAGGATACCGTCGTAATCGTTTGTTGATCTCGCATAGCCAATGATTACTGATTCCTTCATGTCCGGTTCGACATCGGCTATGTCCTTGAACCTGGACGAGGCCTCCTTGGCGTACGAATCATCCAGTAGGGCTAGTCTTGCGGCGACTGTGCCCTTGAGAAGTGAACTGTTGTCGTCCTTCTTTGTTTGAAGGACCTTGAGCTCAGAGGAGTGGAATCTCTTCGAGGTTTCAATCAGCTTCTTGGGAGCAATCTGATAGAGAAGCGTGAGCTGGTCGGAGATCTCGTAAGCCGGGAGGTATTCTTGTTCATTCTGGTATCGTTCAACCAACGCCAAGTATTCTTTGAATGGTATTTTTCCGGAGAATAGGAACTGTTTAGCATCACTGGCCAATCCCCATTTGTCGAGTGTTGAGAGTTTGCTGCTCCACAACCGGTCTTGGAGGTCCTTTCCCTGGTAGTAGACGAGGTAGAATCCGGTCTGGTCAGTGTTCAACTTTAGAGATTTCGGAGTAGAGGCTAGGTTGGTCTCGGATTTTTCCTTGTCGAAGAGGAATCGTTGAGTTTTGCCGTCAACGGTCATCGTGACCGGGATGGGCCATGTTTGTTTCTCTATGCCGCCCGCTAAGAGGAATCTTTCCTGTTCAAGTTTGAGCTTAGCGTTGGACAAGGAGACGGTTACAATCGGGTAGCCTGCTTTGCTGATCCACGCTTCCATTATCCGATTTACTTCGGTCCCGGATGCTTGTTGAAGCCGGGTCCAGAAGTCTCGACCGGCGGCGTTGGAGTATCGGAACTGTTGGAGGTAGTTTGCCACTCCTTTCTGGAAGTTGTCGGGACCAATGTAGGCCTCGATCATTCTCAGAATACTGGCCCCCTTGCCGTAGCTGATCTCGTCAAACAACTCCTCTATTTCTGCGGGGTCGCTGACTTTGGCCTCGATAGGATGGGTGCTCTTCAAGCCGTCTCTAGCTTGGGCTCCGGCGGTTTGTGTCCGGACAAAGTCTTGCCAGATGGTCCATTGTGGATAGGCGGAGTCGATGGATTTCTGGCCCATGAATGTCGCGAAGCTTTCATTGAGCCATATGTCATCCCACCATTTCATCGTGACGAGATCGCCGAACCACATGTGGGCAATCTCATGGGCAATGACGCTTGCAACCGCTTTCTTGGTCTGGACGGTCGTGTCCTTGTCAACGTGCAAGCGTATCTCTCGATAGGTTATAGCGCCCCAGTTTTCCATTGCGCCGTACGCGAATTCTGGGACGGCGACTTGGTGGAGTTTGGGTAGTTCGTATGGGATACCAAAGTATGATTCGTAATAGTCGAGGACCTTCTTTGCGGCTTCGAAGGCGAAGTCCGTCTTGATCTCGCCCTTCGATCGTTTCGCATATGCGGAATAGAGCTCGGTCTTGCCCCGATGATCTTTTTTCTCGACCCATTTTCCTATGCCTAGATAGAGAAGGTAGGTGCTCATCTTCGGCGTTTTCTGGAAGGATGTGATCTTCTTGTTACCTTCGTTCTTCTCGGAGTCGATGGGCATGTTTGAGATAACCGACAGATAAGCGTCGGTCCGGACCGTGACTTTGAAATGGGCCTTGTAGGCGGGATGATCAACGCAAGGAAGTACTTTGCGAGCTTGCACCGCTTCCAAGTGAGTGGAGAGCACGTATCCTTCTCCATAGGATGCTTTGTAGAGTCCAGTGAAATTGTCTGAAACCTTGCCTTTGTATTCGACCTCTAATGGTCCCGAGAATCTACCTGTTTGGATCTCAACAACAGATCCATTTTGTTTGAATGGAATATTCCTGGTTCCGGATCTGACGCTCATGATTTGTAGGTTTACAGCGTCAAGGCTGATGTCTCCCACAGACGTGAGGTCCATGGTTACTTTGCCGGTGTATTTGAGACCGGTGAAGTCAACGTCCATGAATAAGTCGTATTGCTTAACTTCCTGAACGGTCTTCCCAGCTTGGGCGGCTACCTGCATAACTTTCTCTAAGGAAAGGCGATAGCGCTTCTACTTAAGAAAACTGCTGTAGCGGAATTGCTTGGTATCGCTTCAGAGTTGGCCTCAGGGGATAAGAACAATAAGCCCGAGAGACCACATACCGTCGGTTCTAGAATAATGACGACAATGACCGTCGAGAAGGACTTGCGCCTGTGCATGGCAGTTTGTCCAACGCATGGCGTACAATGCAAGCTAAGAATGTTTGAACAGGAAGCCTTCCCCAAACATGCGCATTTTACCGACGGCAAGATGTGCGTCTGGAGCAAATAGCCCGAGACATTCTCAACGTGCCTTCTAGTCTTCCAGACGGATATATGCGCCTATCAAGTCGGGAGTCTGTGTTCGCGCCTTGATCCAGAACTCTTTGCTCGGGACATCCCCTGGACTGAACAAGTTGTCGTACCTGACCCTATCCTCCCCAGGAGGCATCCGTTCCACGCATCTCAAGGCGGACTCTCGCAATTGACGTGCAGTGGCCAGCTCCGGAGTTACTGCAGCGTAGTACAGGGCTAGCTTCTCAACTTCGACGACATTCTTTCCAACGTCCCGCCCAGCCTGTTTCAGACTTGCCAGGGTGACGAGTACCTTGTCACCTGTGGTCATTGCCGGTATTTCGTACTCGTTCCCTTGAGGGATTCGGGACAGTAGGTCGGGTCCTTTTGGACGGGACATAATATTCCTCTTCATCTCTTTGATAGAGGTCCCGGAACTGCCCGCGAGGATGAAGACCTGGCGTCTGTCCGGATGCACTCTGACGTCCAGATAAGGTATCAATGTTTCGTAAAGCCAAGCTTCTCCTTTCCGACTGTCCGCCTCGTCCATGAAGCATAGACAGGGACCGTCCATCTTGTCTTGGTTTGACAGGAACCTTCGGAAGATGGACTCGTCCGTCTCGGCTAAATTGATCTCAGAGTACTGGACTTTTTCCTCTAGACTGTCGCTGATCTGTTTAACGAAGAAGGTCTTACCAGTGCCAGGTGGAGCCCAGATGAGATAGTTCTCGTGTTTTGGCGTGGACGATTCAAGACCTGAGATAATCTTCTGTTTCAAATCCTTCAACAGGTTCCGGGCTGTCTCATCGTGCCGAGTGTAGTTTCCAATGACCTTGTAGTGGGAAAGAGCCACATTACTCATCGAGCTTAGCAGAGAGCGCGTTTTCGGGTCGTCTTGAGCGACAGGTTGTAGGGTCCCGAGACGCATGCGGGATAGTATCGAATTGAATCTTGCATCGTCTCTTAACTGGTCGAATCTTGGCTCGACGTTTGCCCAAACGAGCCAGCTCGACCTTTCATGGTAAGCTCTTTCGAGCCAGGCGAAGGTTTCGTCCTTGTCTCCCATGCTCATATGGACCAACGCAATCCAGTAGGATGGGACGTACTGTTTCTTCGACCTCTCAAGTAGTCGAACGAGAATTTCTTTCGCCTCATTCACCTGTCCGGCTGAGGCGTAAGCTTGGCCTAGCATGGCAAGTGAGACGGTGCTTTCGTTTGAGAGTTTGACGGCTTCTTTCAACTGATCGATTGCTTCTCTGAACAGGCCCTTCTGCATGTAGGGCCTTCCGAACCATAGTCTGGCGGGGATGAATGCTGGGTCGGACTCGACAGTCTTGCGATACTGCTCTATTGCTCGGTCGTACTGGCGAGAGAGATAGAGAACGTGTCCCACTCCAGTATCGATCGCGAGTGATAATGGGTCGAGGGATTGGGCCTGTCCCATCTCGGTCAGTGCGTCGTCGAACCGACCTAGAGCTTTCAGATAGTCGCCATAGTATTGATGGGCCGGGGCGTAGCCAGGGTTCAGTTCAAGGGCACGTATGAACTCTTTCTCGCCACCATACCAGTCCCACTCGTACTGGAACTTAACCAGGGCTAGAGATACGTGAGCCTCAGCAAGACGATCATCTAGAGCCAAGGCTTTCTCGGCAGCTATCTTCGCCTTCGGGAAGGCCTCCCGCGGAGGAACTAATTCAAGCAATGCTAAGATCGAGTAAGCATCTGCGAGCCCTGTGTATGCAAGGGCAAACTTCGGGTCGGCTTTGAGGGCATTCTCAAAATATCTTATCGCAGCATTCAATCCAGCTTCTGTTCTTGTACTGGATGAGTGTCGACCCTTCAGGTAAAGCGAGTAGGCTTCGGGTATTCCGGTCGCTTTCTTCTCGAGTCGTAGGCTTTCGCTCTGCATGACTCGGACTTTCAATGCCTTCGCGATTCTCTTTGCGATGTCACTTTGAATGGTGAAGATGTCTTCTAGATCACGATCGTAGTCTTGTGCCCAGAGATGCTCCTCGCTTGAGGCGTCGATCAATTGGGCAGTAATCCGGATCTTGTTGCCGGATTTTCGGACGCTACCCTCAAGGATTGTGTTGACTCCGAGTTCTTTGCCAATCTCGATTATTGGCTTGGTCGTTGCCTTGTAGCGGATGACAGATGTTCGTGCGATGACTCGCAGACCAGCAATTCTAGAAAGTGTTGAGATCAGCTCTTCGGTCATACCGTCCGCGAAATACTCGTCTCGATTGTCAGGGCTGATGTTGGCCAACGGGAGGACTGCAATGCGTGGGCCATCGGAAATGTTTCTCCCCTGGGACGTGGCTGGAAGCTCCTGAAAATGCGCTTGTCTATTGATGAAGAGAGTGAGAACGCAGGCTTAAGCTTTCGCGAACTATAAGCAAGTATTGCTTCACAGCTCGCCGTAATCCGTGAGATTACTCGTCTTTCCAAGGATTTCCCTCCTAGGATTCGGCTTAGGTAAGCTACGGCTCGAGGCTGGGAGACCCGGTACGGAGTGGTTCTGGGGACAGAACGAATATCGTCCCGTCCCAGCCATGTGATAGATTGGACGTGTCCATGGTTTTCGGGGCCTTCATCGATGTCCCGCTCATCGTGGGCGGATTTGTCCTCATGCTGGTATATCGAAAGCAGCTAACTCAGAGGATACTCGGCATCCAAGGCCGAATGCCACTTCTAGGCGTATACTTGCTCTTGTCAGTTCCGCTCATCATTTTCGAGGAGGACATCGATTGCATGCCGGCTTGGTGCGGCCAGGTCTTGATCCCTCCCACGCTTCCCTTCATTCTGATAGAGATGCTGGCATTGGGCATGTTGTCGTTGGGGTTGCATGCGAAGAGTCCCTTGCGTGTTACTTTGTTGTTCAGCGTCTTTGGTGTCTTATGGGAAGTCTTTCTTGGCGGGCTAAAGGGAGCACAATTTGTGATAGTAGCCGTGTTGGCTCCCTATGTGATGGTGAGCTATGGTTTCGTCTCCTTACTACCGCTCTGCACCCTACTCGAAGGTAAGGACGCCTTGTCAACCCGTTCGACGGCTCCTGTGGCCGAACCCATCGAGACGCCCAATCGTCCTAGCTGAAAATGGCGCAGCTTGAGATTCTCCCTTACCATCGTCATCCTTGCCTTCAAAGCCTGACGTCTCATTGGGATCATCCTTGTTTAGATCAGCTTTCTTTCCAGGTGTGATCTCGTATCGGCCAATATGGAGTAGCTTTGTCAATCCTTCTCTATGCCTGTTGGTTTCGTGAACTCTGTCGCCAACAGGGCCAGTGAAGCCGTTCCATATTTCAGGACGTTCTCGTCAACCTTGAACCTTGAACTGTGATTTGGAAAGATGCATCCTTTGGCAGGATTTCTTGTTCCGAGGAAGTAGAAGGTGCCTGGTGCCTCGTTTAGGAATCTGGAGAAGTCCTCGCCGCCAAGTATTGGCTCCTTTAAAATCGTCCGTGTGCCATGGATCTGTCTCAATTTTTTCTTAGCCTGTTCAGTTATCTTCTCATCGTTGACCGTTACTGGATAGGCGTCTTTTTCGAACTCGACGGTTGCCTTGGCCCCGAACGCCTTGGAGACGCCCTGGGCCACTTTCTCCACCTTCGCCTTCGCTCTCTTTCTCGTGGCCTCATCCAATGTCCTGATCGTGCCCTGAAGGATTGCTTCGTCGGGGATGATGTTCTCCTTGGTCCCTGAATGGACGGATCCTATCGTGACCACGAAAGGCTGGACGGGATCGATCATTCTACCAGAGACACCCTGGAGCGCGGTTATCACTTGGGCGGCGATATAGACAGGGTCGATTGTTTGATGAGGTGCCGAACCGTGGCCTCCTTTTCCTATTATTCGGACCACGAACGTATCCGGTGCCGCCATTATAGCCCCTCCTCTAAGGCCGAATACGCCGGAGTTGAGATCACCATCAATGTGGAGTCCAAATACATAGTCGACCTTGGGATCCTTCATTACGCCGTCTTCGATCATCGGTTTCGCTCCTCCTCGGCCTCCATGTTCCTCGGCGGGTTGGAAGACGAACTTCACCGTGCCGTGAAGCTCGTCCCTGTGAGTTGCGAGTAATTTGGCCGCCCCGAGAAGCATTGCGACATGTGTATCATGTCCGCAGGCGTGCATTACCCCTTTGACCTTGGACTTGAATTCGACCTCAGCCATCTCATCAAGGGGTAGAGCGTCCATATCTGCCCTCAGAGCGACGACTCTTCCGGGTTTTGGACCTTTGAGTATCCCCAAGATTCCTGTTCCGCCGACTCCCTGTTTCACCTGGATTCCTAACGCTTTGAGTTGTTCTGCGACTAGTTTTGCCGTGGTTTGTTCTCGGTAAGCTAGTTCCGGTTTCTGATGAATCTCTCTTCTGATCTTGATGATTTCAGGCTCGATTGCTATTGCTTCCTTGAGAAAGTCCATTGATTGTCAGACATTCGGTGGAAGATTCTGTTTTTCTAATAAACCTGACCAGCTTCGAATCATACCGTTCTTTAGAGCTCCCTAATCCTCTTTGAGCATGGGAAGTACTGAAAAATCGCTATGCTTCGGTGTTTACCTCTCAGTGAGTTTGGTTGCGCGATTATGGAAGAGGCAAACGATTGTTAGTCGTTCCCTCACTGGAGGAAAGGGAGGGGGTTGTGCTGGGTCTAGTCGACGAAGATGGTTTCCTTCGGAAAGACCTCGATACCATTCGTCGAAATCTTGTATGGTCTAGGTTGCATATCGATCGGAGTCTCTCTCATCTTCTCAACCTGGAGGACTCTGTTGTAGGTCTTGCCAACCTTTGCGTTCGAGAGGATGATCACACCGTGAGCCAAATACTCCTCCAACTGGATAGCACGCTCTACCGCGCCCATAGCCCTCAACTCGGTAGTCATCAAGCATGTAGCACCAGTCCTAACAAGCGCATCCACGAGATCCAACACCGCAGTCCTACGCTCAACCATCTCCGGGTATTGGAAGATCAACGAAGTCACCGGGTCAACAACGATACGCTTAGCATTGATCAATTCTGCATGTGTCTTGATTCCCTCAATGAGGCTGAGGATTGAGAAGTCTTTTCGACCGATTGCCTGGCGTCCTATTTTCACTTCACCCGGCATGTGTCTCAATGGGGACGCGTTGATGAACGCGAACTTTTTCGCCTTCTCCAACTCATCAAACTTCCAGGAGAACAACCCCATTTCACGGATGAAATGGGCCTTGGTCTCGTCTAGACTGACGAAGGCGCCGTTCTCACCGTAGATCTTTATCCCGTTGATGAGGAACTGCGAGGTTAGAATCGTCTTCCCAGTACCTGGACCACCGACAAGGAGTATGACTCTCCCGCGAGGGAAGCCTCCTCCTAAGATCTCGTCTAATCCCGGAATACCGGTAGGCGTTCTATCAATCATTGGCATTCCTAGTTTATACACTCCACGATCGATTTCTCAGAACCCGTTCCGCTCGGTCTCATCTTATTTATCGCTTTACCCAGTGACATTAGCTTTGGTCTTACACTATTTTGTAACTAATCCATGCTGGCAATAGTAACGGCCGTCTTTAGCTATACAATCCATCGTGCTAGCAACAAGCCCAGACGCTGGACAACATACCGGAAGTCAGAACAGCCAGCAAAACTAGGGGATACTATTGGCGAGAAAGCCACAAAAGAAACGCCCTCAATATTACGACTTACAATTACAACCGTCATCTCAACTCCAAGCATTCGGCGCAGTCCCTGTCAGCGGCCACACTGTCGCATTGGTCTTCCGGCTCTCCCGACCTAGAACTTGGACATTCCCTGCAGCTAGTTTTCTCCTAGGCTACGTCCTCACAGCTGGCTGGAACATTACCCAACTAGGAATAGGAATGATTATCGCATCCTTCGTCACCGCAGCAACAAACATCGTCAATGCTTACGCAGATCGAAAGGAGGATGTTGTGAACCAACCTCGCAGGGTTTTCTGGCTCGACCAGATGGGCCAAAAAGCCACGATTGGTGCAGTCATAGTCTTCTACGGATTCTCAGTCGCACTCTCTATCTACCTAGGACTCGCCTACATGATAGTCCTAGCTGTCGGAATCTTCAACTCAGCATTCTACTCCCTTCCTCCGCTAAGGTTCAAAGCTCATCCTCTCCCAAGCCTCATCTCATTCTCAGGAGCAGTTGGTCTAGCATTTCTTGCAGGAACGAGCGTAACCGGACACGTCAACCTCCTGAACCCAGTCCTCTGGCTAGTTACCTACTTCATGTTCACCTACGGCACCGTCAAAAATCTTCCAGACTATTCAGGAGACAAGAAAGCAGGTACCAAAACAACAGCAACCGTCTTTGGAAACATAAGACGCGCAGTCAAATTCACCACGATCATACTCATTTCGCCATACGTATTCCTGGTAGGGCTGACGATCACCGGATTTCTACCAGCAATCTAATATGCAGAACTGATCCTCACACCGCTTCTCATATTCATCCTGCACAACATGTGGACTGCAAGATCATCCGAGGGCTTTGAAAAGATGCACACTTACGGATTCTTTTATGCAATTTCGTTCCTACTATTCACCCTCGTCGTCTCATCACCATCACTCAAGTCTCTTGGAGTAGTAATCTCCGCCTTCCTCTGGACACTCCTAGTCTCTAGAATTCACATCGACTCCCGAATCGAGAGTCGAGACTGGGAGCACAATTCGAATCCACAACGGGGCAGTGCCTAGAACATGGCCGATGGCGCGCTGACAAAGCAGCTAAGCTTCGACCTCCTAAAACCATTGATAACTTCCCCCATCACGTCCGGACTAAATGTTGCAGTAATCGGTCCACCAGGCGTTGGAAAGTCGACCTTTTGTCAGAACTTATTGGTGGATGCTTACAAAGCTGGTCTGAAATGCATCTATGTAGTAACCGGCAACCCAATTCAGACTGTAAAGGACCAACTAACTCAGCTAGGTCTCTCATTCTCCCCAAGACAGGAGCCAATAATCTTCGTAGACATGTACTCCTGGCTTCTAGGAGAACGAACCACGGAAAGATACCAAGTCGACAACACATCCGATCTCGCGGCCCTCAGCGTAGTAATATCCGGCGCCGCAGAAGCAATGGGAGAACACGCTTTCCTCATGTTCGACTCCCTCTCCGCGCTGCCAGCATACAATACCGAGGAACTATGCACAAGGTTCGTCAAGTCTCACCTCGCAAGAATGAAGAAGCACGGAAACGTCGGCATCTATAACGTTGAACAGGGAATCCACAAGGAATCC
>VBBH01000133.1 GCA_005888695.1 Candidatus Bathyarchaeota archaeon | reverse complement strand
CATACGAAGAGAACGCGCAACATCGAACATTTGCACAAACGAGGCACTTCTTGCCATCGGTGCGGCCGTCTACTTGTCTCTGCTAGGACCCCATGGGCTGAAGCAATTATTCGAGACGATAAAGACCAAGACCGAATACGCAATGATGAAACTTTCACAAGTACCCGGCTTGACAGCACCACGCTTCAAGAGTCACTTCTATCAAGAGTTCGTAGTGGGCTTCAACCGATCTAAAGCGTCCGAGGTGAACCGTCGCCTCCTCTCAGAAGGGATCCATGGAGGCAAAGTGCTAAGTGCTGAGTTTCCAGATTTGGGCGAGAGTTCCCTGCTTTGCGTTACGGAGATGACGAGCCAGGAATCCATCGATCAACTTTCAGAGAAGCTGAAAGAAATCATCGGAGGAATCTGAGCAACGGTTTTCCACCAAGCATCGTGGGACGAGCCCCTAATAATCGAGAGATCAAAACCTGGTAAGATAGGTCATCGCCCCCCACAACCTAGTGAAGAAGAGAAGAGGACAATCGGACGAAGGTCAAGTTCCAATCTCCCAAGAGCGCTAGTAAGAGAATCGCTTGCGAAACTGCCCGAAGTGTCAGAGCCCGAAGTGATCCGACACTTCACTCGACTCTCCCAAGAGACCTACGCAGTGGATCTAGGAACATACCCGCTTGGAAGTTGCACCATGAAATACAACCCAAAAATCGCGGAGGCCGCCGTTCAAACACACAAACTTGAGAAACTGCATCCTGAGCAAGAGGAATCGACCGTTCAAGGGATTCTAGCCCTGCTCTACAATCTCTCACAGAACCTCGCAGAAATAACCGGAATGAGCAAGATAACACTCCAACCAGCCGCCGGTGCTCAAGGCGAGCTCACCGGCGTGCTGATCATTCGAGCCTTCCACCAAGAACAAAGGCACCTCCAAGACCGTCAGGAAGTGCTCATACCGGATTCGGCCCACGGAACCAACCCTGCCAGTGCGGCAATGGCTGGATTCAAAGTAGTCGTAATCCCCTCAGATAGTGAAGGAATGGTTGACCTCAATGCTTTACGAGAAGCAGTCGGACCTAAGACGGCGGGCTTAATGATAACGAACCCGAACACACTTGGCATCTTTGAGAAGAACATCTTAGAAATAGCAAAGATAGTCCACGAAGCAGGCGGTCTACTCTACTATGACGGTGCCAACCTCAACGCCATACTCGGGAAGGTTAGGCCTGGAGATATGGGATTTGACATCGTCCATTTGAACATTCACAAAACATTCGCAACACCCCACGGCGGAGGAGGACCGGGTGCTGGGCCAGTCGGTGTTATCAAGCGACTCGAACGATTCCTCCCGATTCCCTTAATCGCCTACAATGGCAAGAAATACTCTTTCGACTACGACGTAGACCAATCCATCGGAAAGATCAGATCCTTCAATGGGAACATCGCGGTACTAGTTAGAGCGTATGCCTACATAATCAGCCTCGGAATACGAGGACTCGAGACCGTGGCCGAAACAGCCGTTCTGAATACAAATTATCTACTGACTAAAATTCTGTCCAGCGGATACTTTGAGATGCCCTATACTAAGAGAAGGAAACATGAATTTGTCATAAGCGCGAAGCGACTTGTGGAAAAGACAGGAATACGGGGAATAGATATTGCAAAAAGAATACTCGACTTCGGCATTCACTCTCCAACTATTTACTTTCCTCAGATCGTGGAAGAAGCAATGATGATTGAAGCACCCGAGACCGAGAGTCTGGAAGACTTGGATGCCCTTGCCGTTGCCATAATATCCGCCGCCTCAGAAGCTGAATCCAATCCAGAGATAGTGAAGAGTGCCCCACACAAAACCTCCGTAAGAAGGATAGACGAGGTGAAAGCGTCACATCCAAAGACGATCAAACTTCGATGGGATACCCCCACGATGAAGAGATGACGCTCTATCTTGACACGCACGAGCGTCCTCTCGCTCGCAAACTATGACGAAACTTGACACGCCAAGAAGGACCACTAATGGGAAGTCCTTTATATTAACGTATAGTTGGCGCGTCTTCGTAGTACCGCCGCTATACGCTATGGCTATTGAAAGATATATCTTCTATCCTAGCGGAGGAATGAGAGCCTTGTCAGAAGAAGAATTGAGTCACATTCGATCCGATCAAAATCCGAGTCCGAGAATCTCAATCGTTGGAATAGGAGGTGCAGGGAACAAGCTCCTCGGCAACGTTATCGGCAACGGCGGAATAGGCCCGGAACAGTGCGTCGCAGTGAACACGGACAAGGGCCAATTGTCTCGATCGCTCGCGAGTAACAAAGTCCTACTCGGCGAGGATATCGTCGACGGGAAAGGAGTCTTTGGCAGCGTATCCGTGGGACGCAGAGCCCTTCAATTGTCGGCTCATCGGGTAACGTCTTTCGTCGGAGCGTCGGACATTACCATAATCCTAGTAGGTTTTGGCGGGGGAACCGGTACCGCCGCCGCTCCTCTAGTCGCTCAATGGGCAAGAACACAAGTCAAGCCCGTTGTCGCAGTTGTTGCCCTGCCGTTTACCCATGAGCGTGAAAGGAGGTTCATCGCACTTCGGGGCTTGAAGAAAATGGCCGATGCTTGCGACTGCACAGTGGTGGTGGACAATGCAATGAGTCTTGATGGGAGCGAGGGAGTTAATGGGAGGCTGGCAGATTTGACCGCTGTTGCGGCGGTCCGTAGCCTTACTGAGGCGCTGTCTAGTCTAGAGTCGAACATAACGAAGAATATTCTCCGAATACTAATGTTGGGTCCGCTATCCGGTGTCTACACCCATCATATTAGGCCGGAAGAGAGTTTGAGCACCGCAATTCTTGAGACAGTTAGAACCCCTTCATCGAATCTTTCACTTTCGAGGGCCCAGGGCGCAGTGCTACTGTATACAGGCCCAGTACCAATCGGCGCTTCCCAAGCAGCCCGTGCCTACGACACGCTCTCATCATTGACTGGGCGGACACTAAGTTTTGTGTACGCAAGCACGGTAAAAGCGTCCGCCCCTACATTGTGCCTGTTGCTAACGGGTTATGATTACGAATCATCGTTAGGGTCTTTTGTAGAACTCCTAACCGACTTGTATGATGTGGAGTACGAACAGCCTACAGGAAACCTTGAGGCGCCTCTCCCTCTGCAACTCTACCAGTTGGAGAGACCCTAGAAAGATCGTCGGACATTAAGAACAATCTTTCTGGTCCTTTCTCCGATGCTTACTTGCCTTCCGACTGGTTGTGTTCTACCAGACCGTATGGCGTCTAGGATTGATTCTTCGTCGGGTGAGTTGGCCTCAATCACGGTGTAGGCTCTTCCAATTGTCTGGGGGATGTGAGAGTCGCTACCTGCAACCTGTGCAATCCTCCTCTTCTCTGCAAATTCTTTCGCTGGTGGCCATGCTACTCTTGCGAAGAGGCTGGCAGCGTTGAGAACCTCGATAGCATCAGGCATCACCTTCAATCTTTCAGGCCTGACATTGGGGCGGAACAAGTCGTAGGGATGCGGCAGTAAGGCTACACCTCCCTGAGCTCGGATCTTGATGATCGTCTCTTCGGGAGACAGCCCTCTTTCGATCGGCTCGCAAATTCCAAGTCCAATGATGTGTCCAACCTTACTCGATACTTCTATGCCCTTTAAGGCGATAATTTCCGATGGGAGAATGTCTGTCACCTGATTATGCTCTGTTATCGCGATGCCATCTATACCTGCTCTTTTGCAACTCGGGCCTAACTGGTTCAAACTGGTGAAAGCGTCGGAGGACCTTGAGGTGTGAACGTGTAAGTCAATCTTAAGCTTCAACTGGTTTCCTTGTCCTCATTTTGTCGAGCTTTTCCCTTAGGTCCTTCGACGATACTTTGTGGAAAAGGGGAGCCAAGGATCTGATTCGCGTCCCAGGCTTCACAAAACCCAGGGTAGTCTGTGACCAATCGGGAATCCCCCGCCTGTCAATGCTGGCCCTAATTTTTTTGGAGGTTTCAGGCAGGAAGGGGTAGACTAAATCACCGATTGCCGCCAAGAATTGGACCGCCGTTCCCAGTGCTTGCGCAGCTGCGTGCTTGTCTGTCTTGATCTTTCGCCAAGGTTCGTGGTCGTTCAAGTAACGATTCCCTTCTCGAGCAAGGTCTACAACATTCTCTATCCCTTCTTTCAAGCGGTAGTCCTCAAGACTCTTGGCGACTCGCTTACGATAGCTATTGATGGTTGCTATTGATGCAGACTCGAAGAGAGGGTCGAACTCTGGAACCTTTCCGTCGAAGTTTGTCTGAATGAATGAGAGAGTCCTATGCACAAAGTTGCCTACCACATCGTTAAGCTCAGTGTTCACCTTTCGCTCGAACTCTTCCAATGTGAAATTCGTGTCTTTCAACTCCGGGCGGAGACTCATCAGAGCATATCGCCAGTATTCCGAACTTTCGAGTTCCAGAGCCTCGTCCATCCACACTCCAATGCCCCTGCTTTTAGAAAATTTTTCTCCGTCAAACAAGAAAAACTCTGTTGACGAAACCTGCCAAGGAAGATTGTAGGAGTCGCCAGATGCCATCAACAGGCCGGGGAATACTATCGTATGAAATGGTATGTTGTCCTTACCAATGAAATGGATATTACGGCTTTTTGGATCTAACCAGAATTTCTTCCACAAGCCTGGTCTTCCGTTCTTTTTCGTCCACTCTTTCGTTGCGGAAACATAACCGAGGACAGCCTCCATCCATACATAGATTGTCTTTCCCTCCGCGCCCTTGAAGGGAGCTGGGATTCCCCAACGATTATCCCTTGTAAGGGATCGGGGTTTGAGTCCCTCCTTCAGCCAACTAAGGCTGAAGTTTCTTGCGTTATCCGGAAAGTTCTTGTTACTTTCTACGTACTCTTTCAGAGGTCCTTCTAGCTTTGGGAGATCAAAGAACCAGTGTCTTGATTCCCTTATCACCGGCGTGCGATGACATATTACGCAATAAGGGTTGATCAGATCGGTTGGATCTAGGACGCGAGAGCAATTGTCGCATTGATCTCCCCTTGCCTTAGGAAAGTGGCAGTATGGGCATTCTCCCTCTACGAATCTGTCCGGCAGAAACCGTCTGTCGAACTCGCAGTAAGGTAATTTTAGCACTCGGTCGTAGACGTATCCATTCGACTCGATCTGGTTGTAGAATCCTCTAACGAATTGGATGTGAACCTTGTTCTCAGTTCGTGTGTAGTTGGAGAAATTGACGTTCATGGCTTTGAGGAGTCGCTTGATCACTCTGTGGTTTCGTGTTGACAGTCTGAAAGGGGTGATTCCTTGGCGGATTGCTTCTACTTCGATCGCTGTTCCATGTTCGTCGCTACCGCTCACAACAACGACGTCTTCTCCAACTGTTCTAAGATACCTGGCGTAAACGTCTGCCGATAAGAGGTGAATGAATGTTCCTAGGTGTGGTCTGTCATTGACATAAGGCCATGCCGCACATACCGTCCATCGCCCCAGTCTCTCGCCAGACCTCCCCTCTGAATTTCCTGGGACTTATGGTCTCATAAGGGTTTCCAGTTGGGTGAGCGAACGAAATAATAGGAGCTGGCGATGCTATTCAGCTGGGAAGAGAACTAGGCTTGGTAGAAGCGTATGCCGCATTACTCGATCGAGCTATGGCAAACATAACCAATCGCGAGTCGTCTGGTGAGCGGTTTGAGATCCCTATAGCATCGGTCTCAGTAATCGGGGCGAGAACAATAGTCCACAATTTCGCTGAGATAGTGGACCGATTAAACCGCGACCCGCAACATGTCTTGAAGTATCTTGCGAAAGAGATGGCAACGGCGGGATCTTTCGAGGGCGGGAAGGGTTACTTCCAGGGTCGGTTCTCCCGAGACACAGTCAATCGGCTTATAGGAGTATATTCTAACCGATTCGTCATATGTCCAGTGTGTAAGCGTCCTGACACAAGGGTCGAGAAAAAGGAGCGCCTTTCCTTCCTAGTTTGCGAAGCATGTGGCGCTAGGTCCTCAATCCTCACCACATGATCTGATGGAATCAGATGCCTCTCGTTTACCTCCAACGGTACACGACTGAGAAGGGCACGTTGGTAGCGTGCTGTGACGAGGAACTCCTTGGAAAAACATTCCGAGAGGGAAAATTGAAGCTGTCGGTCGAGCCGCAATTTTTTGGGAAAACCGCAATCGGTTTGGAAGAGGCTCTGGCAATTCTAGCTCCTGCGGAAATGATGAATCTGGCCGGCCATCACATCGTCAGCGCCGCTATCAGCCGAGGCCTCGTCCATCCTGATGCCGTAATCCAGATAAACGGAATACCGCATGTTCAAGTATTGAGAATGTAGGGTTTCCGCAACTACGAGGAAATCTCGATTGTCACGGTGCCATCCAAGTCTGTGTTGCACTAGCCCCGGAAAATGATTGAGACGGGCTAACAGGGCTCGGTACTAGGAAAAGAATAGCTGTTCTCGGTCTTCTCTTGCTGGAATTCGAATACTCTATTCAGGCCGGAGGATTTCGACGTCGCACGGTGCGAGTTCCTTGAATTTAACAGCGTCCTTTTCTGAGCCGACAATAGTGCCATAGTGCATGGGTATCGCGAGCGAGGGATTGACGAGGCCGGCCGCCTCCGCAGCCTCCTCAGGAGTCATTACGTAGGTACCGCTTACAGGTAGCAGGGCGACGTCAGTCTTCAACCCGTTCATTTCTGGGATAGCATCAGTATCGCCAGCATGGTATACACGAACACCTTCGATCTCGACAATGTATCCTAACTTCTGATCTTCCCGTGGATGGAAGACCTTGCCCGGTTCTCGGAACTTGTTCAAGTTGTATGCGGGAACCGCCTCTATGGAGACTCCGTCGAGTCGTAGCTTGTCGCCTGGTTTAATGGTCCGAACCTCGCCGATCTGGGCTTTAGCAAGTTCAGCCTTGCACGCCGGGGTCGCAAGAATGACCGTCTTGTTTGACGCCATTTTCTTAACATCATCTGGTGAGCAATGGTCGAAATGCTCATGAGTAATTAGCAAGATATCAGCCGGGCCATGTCGTCCCTTAATCTTGAAGGGATCGATGGCGACCGTCTTCCCATTTCTGATCACGAAAGAGTCGTGGCCGAGCCAAGAAATTTTCAGCCCCTTGAATTCTATCATAAGGCAGTCTCCTCAAGAAACCGGCCAAATCGTCGGAGGATAGTTAAGCCTTAATGCTATATGGAATCGATTGCGACCGACTGGAAATAATCATAAATCAGCCCTTGAGCCCTATCGTTAGGTACTTCGCATCATGACAGTCTACGACGTGATAGTTATCGGCTCTGGCGCCGCCGGGTATACCGCCGCCATCTACGCCTGCCGTGCAGGAAGGAAGACCCTACTAATTGGTGGCTCCCTTTCGGGCGGTCAGCTGATGATAACCTCTGATGTAGAGAATTTTCCAGGATTTCCTGACGGTGTTCTCGGTCCTGAGCTTATGGAGAGGATGAGGAAGCAGGCTGAAAGGTTCGGACCAGACATCATCTTCGACGATGCTACCGCGGTTGACTTCAGGAATCGACCTTTCACAGTGACTGTCTCCGGAAAAACGCATAGCGGACGTGCCGTTATTGTCGCCACAGGGGCGCTAGCCAAGTGGCTGGGGATAGCCTCTGAGACTAAATTTAGGGGCAAAGGAGTGTCTACATGCGCCACATGTGATGGATATTTCTTCAAGGAGAAGAACGTCGTCGTCGTAGGTGGCGGAGACACTGCAATGGAAGAGGCGACATTTCTCGCGAACGTTGTTAGGCATGTCACTGTTGTCCACCGACGCGACACATTGAGGGCTAGCGGTATTATGCAGGAACGAGCGATGAAGAATCCCAAGATCGACTTTCTCCTGGATTCTGTCGTAGAAGAGGTGTTAGGGCTCGACAAGGTGACCGGAGTGAAAACACTAAACTTGAAGACCGGCAAAGAGAGCGTTTTGAAAACGGACGGTTTGTTTGTGGCGATTGGATATCAACCGAACACCGAGATATTCAAGGGCCAACTACATCTAGACGACAGGGGATACATCCGGACGAAAGCTGAAACTGAAACGAATGTTGCTGGGGTTTTCGCGGCAGGGGACGTACGAGATCACAAATACAGACAGGCAGTGACGGCGGCTGCTGACGGGTGCAAGGCGGCAATGGACGCCGATCGATTTCTGAGCGAGCATAACGACTGAATCCAGTGAGTATGTCGACCGTTGAAGTGTCCGAAGTGCGATCTCCAGCTCGACTTTAATGGCAGATATATTGTCCAAGAGGATTTTGAGGCCGGAGCTCCAGCTCAGATAAGAGACATGGAAGTCTGGCAATGCGACAAGTGCAAGACCTACTACGAGACGAGCAGAACCGGTAAGCCGGTTCCGATTCCGTTTATGCAGAGCCTCTTTCGAAGGCTCGAATGAGTCTTCTCAACTGCTGGGCACGTCCCGCCATTCTAGGGTCTCCCGGTTCCCAGATATTTGAAACCCGCAGCTTCGCATGAAGTTCTGGAGAGCATGTTTCTCGAGTCGAACATCAGGGGGTCCCGTTTCATCCTTCCTGCAAGTTTTCGCAGGTCCACGCGACCGAATGCTTTGTGGGCTGTAGCGATCAATATGCAATCCGCGTCCTGAACGGATTCTTCGATTGACGGTGTGGATTCGATCGCTGTCGTGCCCAAGTGAACAGAACGTACGTATGGATCATAAGGCCTCACAGTTGCTTTTCTGTGTCTAAGCAGCTTCAATATGTCGACGGCTGGGCTGCGCCTCGTGTCCCTTACCTGGCCCTTGTAAGCAAGCCCCCAGAGTGACACTGTAGATTTGTCGAGTTTTTTCCCTTGTCTCTTCAGAGCGTTGTCTAGACGCTCTACGACGTGGCGTGGCATCATTGTGTTGACGGTCTTCGCCGTGGCGACCAACCGCAGATTCATTCCGACCTTCTTCGCTTTGTAGACTAAGTAGAACGGGTCCTTGGGTATACAATGACCGCCTACGCCAGGTCCAGGATAATGGGGCATGAAGCCAAATGGCTTC
>VBBH01000132.1 GCA_005888695.1 Candidatus Bathyarchaeota archaeon | reverse complement strand
CTCGCTCCAGGCTTGCGGATCAATTACAACGTCATACTTGCCTGGTTTAATGTCGCCCTGGTTTTTGTTGAGCTTCGCCCGTTCAAGAGCAGTATCCGCCACCTCATTAGCGTCCAATTCACGCAGGTCGACAAAGGTCGACAATGCATAACCGGTCTGGTTGCCGTTGTCCGCATCCATCGTCAACGAATAGTAACCCTGTGTTCCCTTGTAACTGGTTTCTAATCCGGCGCTGTTCAGCATCCAGTAATGGTCCACATTGGTCTCAAGAATCCCAGACGCTAGCAATCCGTTCTTCTTCGCCATGTCGATCGCATGACCAATCCAACCGGCCTTCTGTTCCGCAGGCGCCTCAGCAGTACGCGAATAGTACCGTTCGACCGTCTGATACTTTTGTGGTCCCAGCATCGGCAGAAGATCCGGATCTTCCGGCCCAGCCCTTGCCTGGGACAAGGCCTTCTGAACGGTCTTCTCCACCTCATTCTTTGCCAATAGACCTGTCGTTGCCCTAGCCTGTCTCTTGTTCGTGACCACCCTTACCGAGAGGGCCCGTCGTCTACTATATTGGGACTGGGACAGTTCATTGTTGCCGAATCGTAAGCCTTCGTTGATGTTTGTGCCGAGTCCGATCTCTATCTCGGCCCCTTTGGCGAAACTCTTGACCCAATCGAATATTTGATGGGCTTCCTCTCGGAGCTTGCTTCCTTCCATTACTGGGCTTTTCATTGTCATTTCTTATTGCGCTCCAAAGACCGTCACATTCCTAAACCGTGTAGGCGCCGCCCCGTGCCCTGTAATCATTACCTGTTGCGGTTGGCCTTTTCCACAGTTCGGCGTTCCCCACAGGACCCAGCTCTTCTTGTTGCCGACCGCATCGCAAGAGCCCCAGAACTCTGGAGTTATGCCTGAATACGCAGGGGACCTGACCATTTCCTCGACGCTTCCATTCCGGATGATGTAGCCTTTCTCAGTGTTGAACTGGAAATTGTATCGTTTCTGGTCGATGCTCCAACCATAGTTCGTCACCATCAAGATACCATCCTTAGTATCCTCGATCATCTCGTCATAATCCCAATCCCCGGCCTCAAGACTAACATTGGTCATGCGGATAATCGGTAGTCGGTAACCTTCTGCACGCATGCATCCGTTGCTCCTAGCCTCTCCGACCATCGCGGCCGTCTGACGAGACATCAAGAACCCAACGAACTTGCCATTCTTCACCGCATACTTTCGCTGCGCTTTCACACCCTCATCGTCATACGCGAACGTACCCAATCCAGGACCATGGTTAATCGTCGCATCCATGACCATGTTCACATGCTCTGATCCATACTGCAGCTTCCCCAATTTATCAGGGGTCAGAAAAGATCGTCCCGCAAAGTTCGCCTCATATCCCAACGCCCTGTCGAGTTCGATCGGATGACCGCACGACTCGTGAACCTGTAATCCCACCTGATCAGCCGAGAGGATGATGTCCTTCTTGCCTTCGGGACACTTGACTGCGCCATTAAGCGCGATCACGTCCTTCTTCAACTCCTCCGCCTTCTCCGGAAATTCTAGTTCGTCGATCAACTCGTAGCCTTTCAGCATCCACTGTTGATCCGATCTTCTTTGCATACCGGTCGGACCCTTCGCTGCAACAACCAATCCTCCACCAGAATAGATCATTCTCTGGAAGATCTTGGAGCCCTCTGAACTGGCGAAATATTTCTCGATGGAGGTGAAGACGAAGCCTCCTCTTCGGAGGACAACTCCCTCCGCTTTCATGCGCTCACAACAATCATTCAGTAACTCGTATTTTTTCTCCATCGGCACGTTGAAGGGGTCCTTAACCACTGGCGACATCCATGTATCAACATAGCTCGGTTCTTTCGCGAACTGGATCTTAATCCCGACCTTCGCAGCGCCCTTCGCTAAAGCAAGAGCCTTCAGCGTCGCCTCCCTGATCC
Source organism: Candidatus Bathyarchaeota archaeon (assembly GCA_005888695.1). Next base: position 5,558 of record VBBH01000132.1, on the reverse strand, counting down.
CGTCCCGATTCATTTCATCGGTGTCCGCAAAACCCCAGCCAAGGCCTCCATACAATACTCGGACGCCAACACCTAGAGAAGTTAGTTCCTCGCTGCTTGGATTATCATTCACAACCTGTGTAGCCTCGTTACGTGAGTTCACTAGGCGAAAATCAGTGTATGTCGCGTTCTCTTTAGAAGCGGTTTCGAGAGCTATCCTGGACAGCTCTTCACCCATACCCTTGACAGAGCTCACAAGGTCCCGGCTCCGATCACGGTTAGTATTAGCATTTTCTAGACGGGGAATGAGATTCAGGAGATAGCCGAAGAGCCCTTGGACATCGCCTAAGGTAGGATGATTTCACAGTCCTCTCCGGCATATACTCCTCAAGAAGACTCTGGAGACCTTGTGTGCTCACAGGATCGAAGCATTAGTCTGGTCGAGTTGAAGAGTCTCTCTGAGACTAAGCTTCCTCAAGATAGTATCCTCAGGGGCCTCATACTGTCAGAACCAGACTCGATCCCAACAGAATCATTCTTCTCAAAACTGGCCGTTTGGCTCAACGTCCTCTATGCTGAACCCATGAAATTGAAACCTACGAGCAAACTGTCAGCATTTCATCTCAATTAACGCTCCATCAACGTCCTTCCTCCAGCTGAAGCAAGTCAATAAGCACCGCTAACGAATACTGTCATCGGAGGGACGTTTGGGCAGATGGACACGAGAACCGGACATACAACATTCGGAGCGCTCTGGAATGGAGAGTTCGTTCGGCTCGCCCTGATGGGTACTGCAGCCCTTTTCACGTTCACCGGTCTAGGAAATGCCTACATCCCCTACGACTTTGTTGCAATAATCGCCACACTTCTCGGCGGAATCCCAGTCTACGAGGAAACCATTCGCTCACTCCGGCACAAGCGAATCACGATGGAGGTCACGATGACAATCGCCATCGTCGCCTCGCTCATCATACGGGCTTTCACAGCCGCCGTCATCATCGCCTTCTTCGTCCTACTCGCCGAGTACATCGAAGAATACGCCGTCGACAGAGCTAGAAACACCGTGTTTCAACTGGAGAAGGCGGCTCCTAGAACCGCTCTCGTCCGACGAGGCAACACCGAGGTCGAGGTCGGAGTCGACACCCTCTCGCCGGGAGACATCGTCATTGTCAGGCACGGAGACCGGATTCCTGTAGATGGTACGGTCGTCACGGGAGACTCGTTTGTCAATCAATCCATGATCACGGGCGAGTCCATCCCGGCTGAGAAGCATCCAGGAGACAATGTCTATGCGGGCAGCGTCAACGACTCTGGTCTCGTAGAGGTAAGAGCAGAGAAGATTGGAACGGAGACGGTCTTCGGCAAGATCATCAAACTAGTCGAGGAGGCCGAGCAGAAGAAAGCTCCCATACAGAGGATCTCTGACAAGCTAGCAACTTGGCTGGTAGAATTCGCAATAGGTTTCGCCTTCCTGACCCTATTGGCAACCCAGAACTCAGTATCAGCGATCTCGGTCGTGGTCGTTGCCGGCTCGTGTGGAGTCGCCGCCGGGACCCCGCTAGCGATTGTTGCAATAATGGGGAAGGCCGCAAAGAAGGGCGTAATCGTCAAGGGAGGAAGTTACATCGAAGAACTTACCAGAATAGACACAGCAGTCATCGATAAGACCGGGACGCTAACACTCGGCAAGCCAGAAGTCATCAAGGTAGAGGCGCTCGATGGATACAGTGAAGGGCAAGTACTGGCCCTCGCTGCTGCTGCAGAGAAGCATTCTAACCATCCTATCGCACAGGCGATCGTCCAAAAAGCCGGCGAGATGCAGATCGCCCCGATCGTCCATTCAACCTACAAAGTTGTCCCAGGCATGGGAATCATATCAGAGCATGATGGACAGCAAATCCTCGTGGGCAATCCTCGACTGATGAAAGATAATGGTATTGACGTTTCGAAAAACATATTGTCCCAATCTGTGAAAGGCGCAACTACTGTCCTGGTTGCTCATGACCACTCGATCTGTGGAGTAATCTCGCTTGCGGACAAGGTGCGACAGGAGAGCAAGAAGGCGATAACGGATCTGAAAAGAATGGGGATCAGAACAGTCATGCTCACCGGTGACAATGAAGCCGTATCGAAGATGGTGGCAGATACGGTCGGCGTTGACGAGGTTTATGCTCAACTCTTGCCGCACGACAAGGTGACCAAGATTGAGGAGCTTGTCGCGAAAGGCCGACACGTTGCAATGGTTGGAGATGGGATTAACGATGCCCCGGCCCTTGCTCGGGCAAACGTTGGAATCGGAATGGGAGCCGGAACCGATGTTGCAATAGAAGAAGCCGATGTCGTACTGATGACAAACGATCTAGAGAAGATTGCGAACGTGATACGGATGAGCCGGCAAGGCTACCATGCGATAATGGAGAACTTCTACGGCACCATAGGCATCGACGGAATCGGAGTCATACTAGCTTTCATGGGTCTCCTCAACCCATTACTCGCAGCAACAATCCATACAGCTTCAGAACTGATCTTCATAGTCAACTCTGCAAGACTCATGAGATAACCCCGACTAGAATCGTTCCGGCACCACAAGAAAACTTCTCTAGAAAAAAGATTTCACACCTTTCCCACAAAAATACCCTAAGAATTCTTATTGATCCCCACCCCCGGTTATTTCTCCAGCCCCCATAGAAGAGTGAGTCCAACCTTACCATTCGAGACACTCCAGATCCTCCTCGCCAGCATCATCGGCGGCATCTGGGTCGGATCAACAACATACACCGCCAAACGACTAGGCAGTGGCGCAGGCGGACTCATCGGCGGACTACCAGCCATATCCGCCGTAAGCTACCTCTTCATCGCCCTCAACCAGTCTCCACAGAATGCGTCCAGAGCCGCCTATGCTTTCCCAATCGGACTGACCATCACATTCCTCTACCTACTCGTCTACGCCAGCCTCGCAAGTCACGGCTTCAAGATCGCATTCCTCTTCGCCCTCACAACATGGCTCCTCCTAGCCGCACTGGATGCGATCCTCAATCTGCCCACTCTAATCCCGCCCAGCATCCTACCCATACCCATCTTCCTCCTAGGACTGTACGTGCTCAAGGTCCGGCTCAAGCTACCCTACACACCAGGCGTCCCGCTCAAACCATCACGCAAAGAATTCCTGCGGAGAGCCATCCTTGGCGGAGGAGTCGTCGGAGCAGCCGTCACCATCTCACAGCTAGGAGGACCACTACTAGGCGGAGTAGCCGCAGCTTTTCCAGGAATATTCTCCACAACAATCTACTCCACTTACGAAGCCGAAACAGACAAGACGGAAGGAATCCGTGTCTCTCGAGCTCTGACAAAACCTTTGATGATCTCGGCTATGATAACCGCGTACCCGTACAGTCTGATCGTCACATGGGCCTACGCCAGCATAGGCCTAGTAGAAGGCACGATCATCGCCTTGGCGGGTGGAATATTCTGCGCGTTCTTCGCCTATTTCTTGATTAGTAGAAGGAAGATCTAGACGGTGTTGCAAGACCAGACCCAACAACATCATTTCGGCTGGATTCCGGATTATCCAGATAGGAGGGATCACCCCTACGTCCCACCCGTCGACCTCATCAAGAAACTACCGCTACAGGTTGACTTACGTCCCCATTTTCCAGCCGTGTACGATCAGGGTCATCTCCACAGTTGTACAGCCAACGCGATTGCCGGCGCGGTCCAGTATGATATGATCAAAGAGAAAATAATCCATCGTTTCCGTCCCAGCCGCCTATTCATCTACTACAACGCTCGTGCCCTCGAAGGCAAAGTCGACAAGGACTCGGGCTCGAAGACGCGGGACGCGATCAAGAGCGTCGCGCGGCAAGGGGACTGCCCCGAGTATCTTTGGCCATACAGGATAACCAAGTTCGCTGAGAAGCCTCCAAAGAAGTACTATCGACTCGCTGTCAAGCACAAGGCACTAGAGTATCAAAGGCTCCAACAGAACCTCAACCATTTCCAAGCATGCCTAGCCAGTGCGCATCCATTCATCGCAGGCCTGAAAGTCTTCAAGACTTTTGAGAAACATCAGGTCCGTCATACTGGACGCGGAAAACTCCCTAGACCAGGAGAGAAGCCAGTCGCATGGCACGCAGTCCTAGTTGTCGGCTACAATGATAATGATCGACTGTTCATCCTTCGAAACTCTTGGGGAAGGAATTGGGGACTGAAAGGATACTTCACATTCCCATACGAATACCTGCTTGACTCGGACCTTTCAAAGGACTTCTGGACCATCAGACTCGTAAGCTGAAAGAACCACTTCACACAATCGGTTGCGCCGCGACCTCTTTCCCGTCCAACAACTCCTTGAGCTTTTTCATATCCTCGAACATCGTGTCTCTTAATCGAACATCATACAAAGCGGCCGCAGGATGAAACAATGGTAAGAACAATCTATCATCCTTCCTGAAAACCTTCCCATGAACACTCGTCGCTGAGTAATCATCACCGATCAGTGTCTTAATCGCCGGCGTCCCAAGTGGGACTACAATCTTTGGGTTGATGACACGAATCTGAGGCTGAAGATACAAGCTAACACAAGTCTCAGTCTCTGTCTTTCTGGGAGGCCTATTGTCCGGGGGCCGGCACTTGACAATATTCGTGATGAATACCGAGGATCTATCCAAACCGATTGACGCTAGGAGTTCAGTGAGAAGTTTTCCCGCGGACCCGACGAATGGACGACCAGTCAAATCCTCTTGAGCCCCCGGACCTTCACCGACGAACATGACTTTCGCATCAACTGGCCCGTCTCCGGGGACAGCTAGCTTCCGTCGCTTGTAGAGATCACATTTTGTGCAAACCCGCACTTCCGAGCTGATTCTTTCTAGTTCCTGCGACATCGACTCCTCCTAGAGCGGCCTGTGCACCGAAATGGTCGATGCTGCCATGCTATAAGTCAAAACCTCACAACTATGCATTGTGATCTACCCGTCGAGTACCTGATCATGCCCAATCGCAAAGCACCGAACCATCTCAAGAAGATCGAGCCAATCCTAGAAAAATACGGACTAATCCTAGAATCTGACCCGCATCTCCCAAGCGTGGTCAGTGCAATTGTCGGAAAACCAATCCATGGATCTTGGTGGGGACACCCGAAAGGAAACAGGATCTATCAAACGCTGGGCATTCTCGGCAAAAGGCCTGATATCTTACTAACGAAACTTCTCTCTAGAAAGACAACGTTCGTCCATCGCAGGCTCTGGCCCGGATTCCTCACAATCGCAACATCCCGCGAGCCTTGGCAACTAGATCATCTCTCCCCTAATGCTCAGAAATTGCTTGACGAGGTTCAACAGAAAGGCAAGCTATCAACAAACGAGTATTCGAAGGATTCTGGCGTAAAGATAGGTGTCCTCGGAGACGCGGCCCGCGAACTAGAAGCTAGAATCCTAGTCTACGGCATAGGCTTCCATTCAGAGTCAGGTTCTCACGCGAAGCGATTGAAAACATGGGACATATGGGCCAAAGACACAAAATACAAATGGAAAAAAATTGACCCCGACGTGGCCAAACAAGGTTTCGAGAATATTGCCCTG
>VBBH01000131.1 GCA_005888695.1 Candidatus Bathyarchaeota archaeon | reverse complement strand
TATCTATTGTCCCGGATGATTATCGTCAACTCATTATCTCCCTCTTGAATCTCTAGAATATCTTGCCCTTTGATACCATCATATTTGGCCATGTTATGAAGACCGGTCCTGTTTCTGCAGATTCTCAGTTCCTGATTAAAAGCATTGACGGTCTATGCTTACTCTATTTCTACCGTGACGGGCGCTTCAGTCTTTCCCGACGTGGTTCCTCTCTCCGTGAAGACGTGACGTCCCCAGCGAACCTTGATCTTCGCTGACAAGTCATGCTTTCCCTGACCCAATTCTTTCGCGGGCAACTCGAAATTTCGGGTTACCGAGAACAACATATCCTGCGCCTCCACCTCAGTCTTCGGATACAGAATAGTCTCGAACTCGGTGGCAACGGTCATCCAGACACGATAGGGCAGTTCGGGGTTTCTGGTCCAGAAGAATATTGCTCTGCGCTTGAACTTGTCAGTCTTGATCGGCTTCGACAATAACGGTCGATTCCTCAACAGTTCGACCCAGAAGATCATCAGGAGTCCGGCATCATGCTCATCATACGCTTTCTCCCATAGGTCTCGGGTGAAATTTCGTCGTATCCCACCGTTCAGTTTGAAATTGACAGTGATCGCTAGATTATCGTCGAGCTTAGCCTTCTGAGGGCTGCAGAGTATTGCAGTGTCCTCTATCCTGGCCCATTGAGGGCCTTCCATCCTTGCAAGAGTCCTTGTCGCAGCCATACACAGGTCCCTAATACTAGGCTCCTTCGCAAGATGGTAATAGAAAAAGGTCTTTCGGCCTCCCTACTTGCCCTCATATTCACCTCAACTCATTGGCAGAGTACTTGTTGAGGTTGTTGCCGGTATCGCTTTTCTTATGCTTGCTACATCTTAAGAACTGGTCGCCCGCGAAAAAAGCCACGGCCATGGGTATGTCCAAATTGATTCAGTTGAAGAAATCCCGAACACTTGAGGAGCGGTATGAGATGCTGAGGAGGACACTGGCTCACTATCTTCTACTCCAGGTCGGCACATTCGTCACAGCCGCCGGCTATGACGCGATCGGTCCCGCGATGAACATCCTAACTGACATGAAGGCCAGCCTGAAAGTTCAGGAGATCAAAGGAAAAGGCGAGGGAAATAATGTGGAGGCTCTTTCTCAGAATTTGGCCGAGAGCATGGGCGAGACCTTCGACAGCGACTATGACATCGAAACAGGAGAAGGATTCCGGATGGTGAAACTTGACCGATGCGGATGCATAGAATCCGTGGTAGGGCAGGCCGAGTCCTATGGATTGACCAAGCCCCAGGCTAGATCGATCTTCTGCGGCACATGCATGAGCAGCTACAAGAAAGCCGCGGAAACATTAGGAGTAGGCTTCAAAGGAAAGCTCAGCGGGGCACACGGCTGTTCGATGAAATTCTCCACAAAATAAGTCATCTTCGAACCCATTTCCACTGTGATCATGAACTCGAAATTTGGCTGGGCTCGCAAGATCCCACAGAGCACTTGCCCTAGGATTCCTTGAGCCAGTCTGTCGATTCCTTTGATATTAGTACAAGGTAGATTTTGAGGACACCATAGGCAGTCGCCCCATATTGTAGCGCTGGGGTCGGTCAGGCCGGCCATGAGCGTGGGGGTCATCGCCTAATCTTTTGAAATGTCAACCCGCCCTTATTCGTTGCCGTCGTTACTCCCATGATCGTAACCGCAGAGATCACCTTGTGGCTAGATAATCTCCACTGAATCGGTAACTCTCAGAATGAGATGCGTGAACAAGTCCAGAAAGGCCCACCAGCTGACACAACTTGTCTAGTCCTCATTAGGAATAGACTAAGCTTCCTCGTAACTCCGTTCATCTTTGCAAGGGTCTCCAAATGCTTATTAGCAGTGCCAGGGGTGGTATTCACAACTCAGAGTGGTATACTATGGCATTACTGCAAGTCGAACTACCGGAGACGCTACATCCAGAACAACGTCAAACCGGCCACTTCATACGTCGGACGCAAAGTATCTGTCCA
>VBBH01000130.1 GCA_005888695.1 Candidatus Bathyarchaeota archaeon | reverse complement strand
CCAGAATTGACGACGAGACCACCCCTTCATGGAGTCCAGTCTCATGAGCGATAACAAAACGCAACCGTTCGGAGAAGTCCTTCTAGAATCAATAGATGATAGCCTCCAGATTCTAGGCGAGGAGCCGAAAAACGCGGTCTACCAGTATCTGTCAACGATGCAGTCCCTCGACAGAAAGGACATACCTGATCGATTGGAAGACTTCCAATCAGGATTGAAAAATGCACTTGGAGGGGCCGCGCGAGTCGTCGAGAGACTCATCCTGCGAAAATTATACCAGAAGATCGGATCAACGTTCAGGGAGACCTCAGAGTACGAATTTTCGGAGCATGTGAACGAAGCACGACGAAGATTCGGGGGAACAAGGCAACGTCCACCAGTGCAGAGAGATCAGATAGGTCAAGCCAAACTAAAGAAGGGGCAGGTCCCCGGTTAGCAAATCCACCCTGACAACAGGACCGGGACCAATACCGATGCAGGTCACCGTTCCAGGTTCAACCTGTGTTAGACCCATGTCTCTCACGACATAGAATGGTAGCCCATTCTCGCGAGATCTTCTTTCCAAATCTAATATTGGTGAAAGTCCGCTCACCTTAACCGCTACTTTCGATTGACCTTCATGCATCCATATCCTCCACCAGTCAAGAGACGACTTTCTAGCTTCTTCGGAAGCTGAAACCGCAGCATGCGAGCACTGAACGGCGATCTTGCCTTTCCCCATCTTAAGGTCTGATCGCACAACTAGAACTTGCTTATACCGCCGGTTCTCTCGACTATTAGTCATCGTTCTCCATCCTCGAATAGAGCCAAATATTTAACGTCAAATGCCCGTCAATTACGGCTTCATCAAATGAATCCAAGAATTGCAAAAGTGACATTGTCCGCAATAATACATGCGACTGAAGATCCGGACAAGATCGTTTTCGCTATGCACGGGGTAGGTCCAGATGCAGAAGCGCGACCAGAGAGACGAAGAGCTAGCGGACACTACGGAAACGAGATCCAGACCGTACGCCTACTGATTTCAAACAGATCCCGAGCAGAAGGCTTCGTAATCTACTTCTGGAGGCGCCTATCTCTCGTGGATCAAACAGAGTTGATCGACAACCTAAGAGGCTATCTAGACGAGTCAGGTCGCTTGCACATTAGAATCGACAAACAAGAAGCAGTCAACGGTAACATAATCCTTGGCCAGACGGAACCAATAAGAATAGAGATATCATTCGACCTTCAAGGAATTCCCAACAAGAACATAACGAACCTCATCGCAAAGAAGATAGAAGAGCTCGCGTCCTAGTTCCCTACCTGTCACCAGTGACATCCGGACAGTAATATATCGATCCGCAGCAAAGTACTTTGGGGGATGACGAAGCCAGTCCCAGATTGATTGTTAAGATGATATCCTCAGCGACGGGCCGACCCCAAAAACAAGTCTAGCAACAGGAAATGGAATCAGGAAAGGTTTTTAGTAAGCGCCAAGTCCGCACTGGCTATTCCAAGGTAGGTATACAGAAAATTGTCCATGTTCGCAGTGCCCGGGGCTTACGATCGGGCCATAACTGTATTTTCCCCCGACGGTCGACTATTCCAAGTCGAATACGCCAGCGAGACTGTCAAAAGAGGAGCGACAGTATTGGGAATCGCATGCCCAGAGGGAGTTGTACTCGCGGCCGAAGAAAGATCAGCATCTAAGCTTCAAGACTTGTCCTTCATGTGGAAAATATTCCAGATAGACGACCACGTCGGAACCGCCGTCGCCGGCCTCAGCTGTGACGCTCATATTCTTGTAGACCAAGCAAGGATTTACGCTCAGAGCAACAAGCTCATGTATGACGAGCCGATCGACATAGAAATCCTGACTCGTCGAATAGGCGAGATCAAGCAACTGTACACGCAGCACGCTGGAGTTCGTCCCTTCGGTATCTCGATGTTATTCGGGGGTGTTGACAAGAAGGGGAGTAGACTCTTCTGGACAGATCCAAGTGGAGCATTCTTTGCCTACCGAGCTTGGGCAATCGGCGCAGGCGGGGATGCGGCCAACGAAATTCTTGAGGCAGAATATCGCGATGATCTGTCGCTTGACGACTCGATAGCCCTTGGGCTAAAATGTATGACGAAAGTGCTCGAGGGCAAAGCAGAGCCTCAAAAGATTCGAGTCGCGCTCATAGATCGAGAGTCTGGAAAATTCCGGAAACTACCGGTGGAAGAAGTTGACAAGTATATCAAGCGACTGGATGCTGGCAGAAAGGCCCCGACTAGCAAATGAGTGACAAGTACACTACCGCGAGACTAGCAAAGGGTCCCGATCATTTCGAGATACTCGTGAAGCCTGAGCCTGCACTAGAATACAAGTTGGGAAAACAGATCGCGTTGAGCCAAGTTCTACTCATAGAGGAGATCTACTCTGACGCTGGAAAGGGCACAAGAGCATCTACAGAAAAACTGCAGAAAGCCTTCGGCAGCGCCGATGCGATCAAGGTCGCCGAGGAGATAATGAAAAGTGGAGAACTTCAACTTACTACTGATCAGCGACGGAAGCTAGTCGAAGACAAGAGACGCCAGATAGTCGCGATAATTGTCCGAAATGCCATTGACCCGAGGACTGGAGCGCCTCATCCTCCGTTGCGGATTGAACAAGCCATGGAGCAGATACGGATCTCGATTGACCCTTTCAAGAGCGCTGAAGAACAGGCGAAGAACATCATCGACCAGCTTAGACCGGTAATCCCGTTGAAGATGGAGCAGATGCGCATTGCAGTCAAGGTGTTTCCAGAGTTTGCCGCACGAGCGTTCAATGTATTGAAAAGTTACGGAAACGTCAGCCGCGAAGAATGGCAGACGGACGGTTCATTGGTAGCTGTCGTCGAGATGCCCGCGGGAATGTACGGGGGCTTCATTGATCGAGTAGGCAAGGTTACCCAAGGGACAATCCAAACAAAGGTTTTGACTTAAACAGAGCGTGTCATGAGAAATGGTAGTGTTAGCCGAACCAAGACAAGTCGTCGCCCCAGGCGAATTACTGGCCGAGGGAGACCACTTGCTGGGAGAAAATTCGTACAAGATTGGAAACCAGATCTATTCGGCATGTGTCGGTCTGTTAGAAGTGGATGGCAACAGGGTTTCGGTTGTTCCGTTGAAGGGGGGATACATACCGCATGTCGGGGATATTGTCGGTGGTCGCGTCATGGACATCGGGCTGTCAGGCTGGACCGTCGATATTCTCGCACCATACGTTGCAATGCTTCCAGCGTCGGAAACCGAGGGTCCACGGGGACCGCGGAGACGAGATTTGTCGGAAATGTTCGATGTTGGAGACATGGTAATGGCCCAAGTACTATCATTCGACAGAACCAGAGACCCACTACTAACCGCGAAAGGGCCTGGACTCGGAAAGGTTTCTTCTGGCAGAGTAATCCAGATCCAAGCAGCAAAGATACCAAGGCTAATTGGACGGAAGGGGTCGATGATCAGCATGCTAAAGCGCGAGACAGGATGCCAGATCTCTGTCGGCCAGAACGGGATCGTCCTCGTCTGGGGACGATCTCCTGAAGGCGAGCGAGTTGCAGTTGAAGCCATATACATGATAGAGAGAGAGGCTCACATGAGAGGTTTAACGGACAGGATAAGAGAAATGATAGCCAAATCACCTAGGATGGAAGAGGAAGTTGCAAAACAAGCACCCTGAGAAACTACTGGACGAGAAAGGCCTCAGAGTAGACGGTCGGAGGCTAGACCAGCTGAGACCAGTGAGACTGGAAGTAGGAACCTTAGACAAGGCCAACGGATCAGCCTACATCGAGCAAGGAAAGAACAAGATTCTAGCTGCTGTCTACGGTCCTCGCGAGGCCCACCCCAAACACATTGCCCTACCGGATCGGGCCGTGATACGATGCCGATATCACATGGCACCATTTTCGGTAGACGAGAGAAAATCTCCTGCACCCTCTCGAAGAGAACTAGAACTCTCCAAGGTAATTAGAGAATCATTGGAACCAACGGTCCTCACAGATCTCTACCCAAGAACAACCATCGATTTATTCGTCGAGATTCTCCAATCTGATGGAGGCTCAAGATGCGCGGGAATCACTGCCGCATCTCTCGCACTCGCAGATGCTGGGATCCCGATGAGAGAGCTTGTGGCCGCATGTGCGGTTGGGAAAGTGCAAGGTCAGCTCGCGCTTGACTTGTCAGATATCGAAGACAAACAGGGAGAAGCAGATCTACCGGTTGCCTACATGCCAAACTCAAATCTCGTCACGTTACTTCAAATGGACGGAATCCTGACCCTCCCTGAATTCGAAAAAGGGCTCAATATGGCAATAGAAGCATGTAAGACCCTCCACACTATGCAACGTGAGGCGTTGAAAAACAAGTACTCTCAAATCAGAGAAGTGGCCGAAGAGAAAGAAGAGCCGGAGGTCATCGCATAAATGTCCGCGACCCCACAATTACCACCAGTTGCAAAGCTCGAACAGAAAACAGTGGTGGATCTGATCGCAAAAGGCAATAGAATCGACGAGCGTGGACACGACAGCTACAGGCCGATCACAATACAAACAGGTGTAATCGAGAAAGCCAACGGATCAGCACAAATCTTTCTAGGAAAAACAAGGGTGCTTGTTGGAATAAAGGTTGAGACAGGCGAACCGTTTGCAGATACACCTGAGGAAGGGGTACTCACAGTAAACGCGGAACTTGTCCCCCTGGCTCACCCATCCTTCGAACCTGGACCACCGGATGAGAACGCGATAGAGCTAGCCAGAGTAATAGACCGAGGGATAAGAGAATCAAAGGCCATCGACCTCAAAGCGCTCTGCCTTCAGAAAGGTAAGAAGGTGCAAGTTGTCTACGTGGACGTCTACGTCCTCGACCACGACGGAAACCTAATCGACGCCGGCTCGATGGCAGCCCTGGCAGCCCTCGCAAACGCGAAGATAGGCAAGTACGAGATAAAAGGCGACGAGGTAATCGTCAAACCTGACCGCCGACCATTACCAATCAACAACTACCCGGTATCAGTCACCTTCGGAAAAGTTGACCGAAACATAATCGTAGATCCCTCCCTCGAAGAAGAGCAAGTCATGAACGCCCGACTGACCGTTACGATCGAAAAATCCGGGTCGATATGCGCGATGCAAAAGGGCGGCTTGTCGGGATTCACAACCGAAGAATTGAGGAAAATCGTCCACATAGCCGTTGAACGTGCAGCAGAGAATAGAGCGAAGATCCTCGCAGCGGCAAAGATCTAATGGCTAGGAAGACGGGCCTCGGCGGTGGATTCGGCGCCAGATACGGAACCCTCGTCAGGCGCCGGTACATTGATGTTGTTACAGGTCTAAGACAGAAACATGAATGTCCTCGTTGTCGATTCAAAACCGTGAAACGTCGGAGCGTGGGTGTATGGCTGTGCAAGAAATGCGGTTACAAGTTCGCAGGCGGAGCATACATCCCTAGCACTAAGCTAGGTCAGATTGCAGCCCGAGCAACGCGGGGACAGATGAGTCCTTCAACCTTATCAACCGAGCTAGAGAGCCTCAGAGCTGGAGCAACTGTAGCCCCATCCGTTATTGTCAAGCAGAGAAAGCCTAGGACGAGGAAGAAGAAGGCTGAGGTCCAGCCGGAAGCAACGACGGAGGCAGAATCCGTACAACCCTCGTCGACAGAAGAAGCCTGACCCTAAGATCTCCGCTTCGCTCAAGATCGCGATTACAGTCTCGAACCCGAGTTTAGCTAGAGCCCTTGCAGACTCTCTGCAGCCCGAGACAATGGCAAGAGCAGGATTCAGATCAAGAACCAAGATCAGCTCAATAAGATCGACCTTGAAATTGAATATCGATGCTACAGACATTATCGCTCTAAGAGCAGCAGCGAATTCTTATGTGCACTTCATATCCGCCGCTTTGGCATCTGTACAGAGGCTATCAGGCTTTAATAAGACGGAAGGCGACAAGGGCCTAAAGCGAGAATAGTAAGGAATCCAGTGTTGAGTGAAGAAGTCGAGCTTCCGCCACAGTTACAGGAACAATTACTGCGTCTGCAACAGCTGCAACAAACACTCCAAGCTGTCGCCAGCCAGAAACAACAGCTAGAAATCGAAGCCTCGGAAACGGAAAAAGCGCTGGCGGAACTTGAGAAGTTGTCCGATGAGATTCCCGTGTACAAGAGTGTTGGGAACCTCCTTCTCAAGTCTGAACGCCAAGCCTTGTTGAAGGAACTGAAAGAGAGAAAGGAGTTGCTCGCGACTAGAATCACAGTTCTTGGGCGGCAGGAGGAACGTACTAAGGAACGCCTCAAGGAATCACAAGAGAAGCTTCAGGAACGTCTTCGTCCACAGGGACCTACAACAACAAGAAGCTAGTCTACCAGGGACGAGAAAATCCGTCCTGATAAGCACCACTACACAGATACCCCAAGAGAAACATCTCAGGGAAATCGTAAAGCTTGCGAAAGTCAGCAGGATTCTGACATTATTCTGCCATCAGAACGCAGATCCAGACTCTCTGTGTTCAGCGTTCGCCCTCAAGTCTCTAATTGAGAAGACTGCCCCAGGAACAGAAGTCCGCATCGCCAGTCCTGGTGGCATCAGCGCCCCCACGAAATATCTAATTCGAAACCTTGGGTTGGCTATTCCTGAAAGGAAGCCGCTGAACAAAATTGGGGTGGCAGTGCTCGTCGACACCAACAACCTAGGCCAGCTAGGAGCTGAACTTTCGAGAGAAATCATCGAATCCTCCACACCGTTGGTGGTCGTGGATCATCATCACGAACACCCAGAAATGAAAGAGCGCATATCAGTGGAGATCATAGATTCCACGTCATCCTCCACCGCCGAAATTGTTGCGCAGTTGTACGAAATCGCGGGAGTGAGCGTTGAAGAGAAGCTCGCTGAGGCTCTGCTTGCCGCAATTTTTGTCGAGACCCGGTATTTCACTTTAGCAACACAAAGGACTTTTGAAAACGTAGCAAAACTAGCCTCGGCGGGTGCAGACCCGAAGAAGATTCCGATCCTACTAGTTGCCCCGACCACACGTTCTGAGCGAATTGCTAGGTTGAAGGCCGCCCAGCGATTGAAGGTTGAGATAGCCGGTGACTGGTTACTTGTCGCCACGGAAGTTGGTTCCTATCAATCATCAGCTGCCAGAGCCTTACTGCCGCTTGGAGCTGACGTCTCTATGGTTGGCGGCAAGGTGAAGGCGGGAGTCAGGGTCAATTTGCGATCCACTCAAAAATTCCACCGTAGTACGGGCATACATCTAGCTCGCGATGTGGCGATACCCTTGGGCAAGGAGCTGGGAGGGTCTGGAGGTGGGCATCCAACCGCCGCGGGACTGATGGTCAAAGGAACTGTCGATGAAGCACTGGACACTTGCATTAGGCTGTTGAAGACCCTGACGGATAAGGCCAAGGTCCAGGCCTAAAATATGACCTAAGCCATCTAATCGTTTTAGAGTATCGACCCAAAAGCGAGTAGAAGAATGGACCCGTCTAAAACTCCAAAGACGATCTTGGAAGCGCGAAACCTTGGATTCCAATACGAGGGTGCTGAAGCCCGCGCCCTTCGCGGGGTCAACTTTGGCGTTGAGAGAGGAGAATTCGTCCTACTGGCAGGACCAAGCGGTTGCGGCAAGACAACATTATGCCGATGCCTAAACGGATTGATCCCACACTTCTACCCGGGAGTTCAGGAGGGGGAGATCCTTGTTGATGGTAGTAACGTTACCAGTATGCCAACTAGTGAGGTCTCCCGTAAAGTAGGCTATGTCTTCCAGAACCCGGAGAACCAACTCTTCGCTCTGACCGTAGAGAAGGATGTCGCCTTTGGCCCCGAGAACCTGGGCTTACCAAGGTCGGAGATAAGGGAAAGAGTCGACTGGGCTATGGGACTTACAGGCACTACCGAGCTGAAAAACCTCGCGCCTTATGAATTGTCTGGAGGCCAACAACAGAGGGTGGCGCTTGCCGGCATTTTGGCCATGAAACCATCGGTTGTGGTCATGGATGAACCAACCTCTTTTCTCGACCCAGTTACAGCTGAGGAGGTGATGAAGGCGGTGGCTGATCTCCGATTGGAGCACGGAATTACTGTGATTGTTGTCGAACATAGACTAGATCTAGTTTCTAGGTACGCAGACAGAATCATCGTGATGGACTCGGGAAAGGTGGTGGCAGACGGCAACGTGCAGGATGTTTTGGATGGGCAATTTGACCAGTTGACCGGGTTGGGGGTTGGGGTGCCAAGGGTCAGTCAGCTGTGGGCTATGCTGAAGCGTGATGGGCTCGTCTCTGGCCAGACGCCTAAGGTCGTCGAGGCGGCCGCGGAAAAGTTGGGAGGGAAGTTGAGTACTTGATACTGGTTGAGGATGTTTCTTTCGAGTATCCGTCTGGCAGGGGAGAAGCCTTGTCTGGAGTCAGCGTCAAATTCGAACCCGGAGAATTTGTTGCCGTCATGGGGGAGAACGGTGCCGGGAAGACTACTCTTGCCAAGCACCTGAACGGTTTGCTGAGGCCAAGTAGTGGTAGGGTCTTGGTCGATGAGGAGGACACGCGGAGGACTAGCGTGGCTCGGTTGGCTAGGAAGGTGGGTTTGGTGTTTCAGAATCCTGATCATCTGTTATTCTCCGAGACCGTTAGGGCGGAGGTGGCATTCGCTCTTCACAATTTAGGCTACGCCGTCAAGACAATCGAGAATCAGGTTGAGAAGACTCTTGGTTCGTTGGATCTCACAAGGTATGCGGATGTTTCTCCGTTCTTGTTGAGCGGTGGAGAGCGAAAACGGGTCGCACTCGCAGCTGTATTGGCATGGGAGCCAGAGTATTTGATCTTGGATGAGCCTACGATTGGGCAGGACTATTTGCAGAAGGAGCGGTTGAGGAATTTCATCGTCCAATTGAACAGTCAGGGCAAGGCTGTCATTATCATTACGCATGACGTCGAGTTTGTCGCCGAGGCCAAGCCTCGGGTTGTATTGTTGTCGAAAGGCCGTGTTGTTGGTGAAGGGCCAGCTGATCGGGTCTTATCAGACGCCGATAAGGTCGCGAGTGCTTCGCTTGTCAAGCCTCAGATTGCAAAACTGTTTGATCAACTATCGAGATTTGGGTTCCCTCGAGATGTGGTGGATGTGCACCGTGCAAAGCAATTGTTGGAAGATCGGTTGAGGGAGGTCAGTGTGAATGTCTAGAACCTTCGTCACTCTGAGGTCCTTGGAGGGCTTCAAGTTCTATGGGCGGAAGACCATCGTCCATAATCTTGATCCTAGGGCCAAAGCACTCTTCATCACAACCGTCTTCGTCGTCTCATTGCTATTCACGAACCTCTACGTCTTACTTGGATTATTGACCGTGCATGTGCCTTTCCTACTCGCCGCCGGCGTACTGAGGAGATGGGTCTATTCGATTCGAGCAGGAGCATTATTGGCCGGAATTATCTTCTTTGCAAATCTCTTGACTGGTTCAGGTGTCTTGCCAGCCCTGGCCTTGACGGTAAGGTTCCTGGTGCTGCTGACCACCTTCAGCCTATTCTTCATGACCACATCCCCCGATGACCTCGGCTTGGCCCTAGATCGAGTTGGACTCGTTAGATGGCTATCGCGTCGCTGGC